>DAONZO010000112.1:0-3962 GCA_035406945.1 Bacillota bacterium
GCCATACCCTGCTGGGTTGAGAAGTACACCAAGGCCGGAACTCAGGATCCGAACTACTGGATAATACCGCTGATAGAAGGCTATCAGAACAACCCGGAGCTTTTGGAATCGGGTCATCTTCCCAGGGCGGAGCAGGCGCTTAAGAACATTACGGCCATAATAGGCGAAGACTATATATGGAAGCCCGACCGGGCCGAGGACGGAGAGTAGTCATGGAAAGACTGCTGGAATTTGTCATAGCAAAAAAACTCGCAAAACCCGAAGCCGCGGCTGCGGGTCTTTTGCTGAAAAGGGCGGCTTCCGCCCCCAGCTCCGCCGTTTTGAATATTTCCACTTCCGGCAAGGAAGGTAACGACAGGGTGAGGGCGGCCGTGGCGGATTTCAGGCTTCGCACGGCCTGTGACATATCATACGTCGTAAGAGGGAAGAGCGTGGAAGTATCCCTGGGCGGAGAAGACGCTGCGGCCTTGGCCATGGACTTTGCGTCCGGCCTTAATTTTGCCTGCGAGGGCAGCAACGAATTTCTGGAGTTCTGGCAAAGACTCAGGGCCGGAGAATTCGGCCCCGAGCCGGAGCTTTTGAAAATCGAAGTCGACGAAGGTATTTTTCGCATCTTGCTCGCACGCCGCGTTTCCGATGACATCAGCGACGAAGACGTTTACGCTGCCTTTGCGCAGGCGCTCATCGAGTACGATATGGGAATTGTTAAAGGAAGCAGTGATGTTTGACGTTGTCGTAATAGGGGCGGGCATCTGCGGCGCAATGACGGCCCGGCTGCTCACCGAATACGGGCAGAAAGTCTGCATATTGGAGCGCTGCCCCGACGTAGCAATGGGAACGACAAAGGCAAACAGCTCCATTGTTCATGCGGGTTTCGATGCCGAGCCGGGCAGCCTTAAGGCGAGGCTTAACGTACGCGGCTCCGTCATGATGGAAGAGATTGCGCGTCAGCTTGGGGTCAAGTACAGGCGCATAGGAGCCCTCGTCGTCGCTTTGGGCGAAGAGGACAAAAAGACGCTTTCGGACTTGCTGGAAAAAGGCGGAATAAACGGCGTAAGCGGCCTCGAGATACTGGAAAGAGACGAATTGATCAAACTTGAGCCCGGAATAGCGGACGAGGTGCTGTGCGCCCTGCACGCTCCCACGAGCGCCCTGGTTTGCCCATACGAACTTTGCATAGCCGCTGTGGGAAGCGCCATGGACAACGGGGCCGAGCTTAAACTTTCGTTTGAGGTGGATAAAATAGAACGCACGGACAAAGGCTACATAGTCGGCGCAGGAGACAAAAGCGTAAGCGCCCGCTGCGTAATAAACTGCGCGGGAGTCTATGCGGACGAGATAGCCCGTCTGGTCGGCGACGAAAGTTTTTCCATACGTCCCCGCCGCGGGGAATACCTTATATTGGATAAAGAATGCGGAAACACCGTGAGCCATACGGTTTTCCGCTGTCCCGACGAAATGGGCAAGGGGGTTTTGGTGACTCCCACGGTCGACGGAAACCTTTTCCTCGGCCCCACCGCCACGGACATAGACGATAAAGAAGACACTTCGACCACCCCGGAGGGCTTTGCTTCCATAAGGGCAAGAGCCGTTTCGCAGGTGAAGGGGATAGATTTCAGCAAGATCATAGCCTCATTTGCGGGGCTGAGAGCCACCGGAAACACCGGGGATTTTATAATAAACATGCCCCTTGAAGGCTTTGTAAACGTCGCGGCGATAGAAAGCCCCGGTCTTTCTTCGGCTCCGGCCATAGCCGAATACGTAAGGGATATGCTTGAAGAGTCCGGCGTTGAGATGCGTAAAGATCCGAATTTCAAAGCCGAAAGAAAGTCGTTGCACCGGTTCAGCACCCTCAGTATAGAGGAAAAGAACGCGATAATAGCCGACCGGCCCGAATACGGGCACATAGTATGCCGCTGCGAAGGCGTAAGCGAGGGGGAAATATTAGAGGCGATAAGGAGCAATCCGAGGCCTTCGGACGTGGACGGAATAAAGAGGCGCACAAGAACCGGCATGGGCAGATGCCAGGGCGGTTTTTGCACCCCTTACGTAATAGGACTGCTGGCTCGGGAGACGGGCGTCGACTACGGCGAAATAAGCAAGTTCGGCGGAGAATCGCTTATAAACATCGGAAGGACCAAGTCTGACCTATGAGTCTTAAGACGATAAATACGGACATTCTTATAATAGGGGGCGGACCCGCCGGACTTTCAGCGGCTGTTTCGGCCTACGAAGCGGGAGCCCGCGATATGCTCATAGTGGAAAGAGAAGAAACGCTGGGCGGCATACTCAAGCAGTGCATACACAGCGGCTTCGGCCTGCATCGCTTCGGGGAAGAGCTTACCGGCCCCGAGTACGCTCACATATACATCTCCAAGATAGAAGAGTACGGCATACCCTTTATGCTCGACACCATGATTACCGAGCTTAAGCCCGATAAAACGGCGACCGCCGTCAATTCCGCCGACGGAATTTTTGAAATAAAGGCGGGGGCCGTCATACTCGCCATGGGTTGCAGGGAGAGGAGCAGAGGGGCGCTCAGCATAGCAGGCTCCCGGCCCTCCGGCATATATACCGCCGGAACCGCGCAGAAGTACGTCAACCTTTTGGGCTACATGCCCGGCAAGGAGATAGTTATTTTGGGCTCGGGCGACATAGGCCTCATAATGGCGAGGCGCATGACCCTTGAAGGCGCGAATGTGAAGCTCTGCTGCGACATACTCCCCGTGCCGAGCGGACTTCCCCGCAACGTAGAGCAATGTCTCAACGATTTCGACATTCCTTTAAGGTTGAGCTGCACCGTGAGCAAGATACACGGTAAGGACAGGCTCGCCGGGGTCACGCTTGTGGATGTGGACGAAAGCTTAAGTCCCGTGCCCGGAAGCGAGGAGTACGTTTCCTGCGATACTCTGCTGCTTTCCTGCGGCCTCATTCCGGAAAACGAGCTCAGCCGCGGGGCTGGAGTAATTATCGACTCCAAGACCGGCGGTCCCGTTACGGATGAAAATCTCCAGACCGTCGTTGAGGGCATATTCGCCTGCGGAAACGTGCATCACGTTCACGGGCTTGTAGACGATGTTTCGATTCAGGCCGATATAGCCGGAAGGGCGGCGGCCCTGTATGTAGGGGCATAATATGGAAGAGAGAAAGATGACCTGCATAATGTGTCCTCGCGGCTGCCTTATGACGGCAAAAATCGAAAACGGAGAGATGCTTTCTTTGGAGGGAAACACTTGCAAGCGCGGCTACGAGTACGCGTACAACGAGATACATCATCCCGTAAGGACTCTTACCACTACGGTCAGAACCGAGGGGGGCCGCATAGCGGCCGTTAAGAGCTCGGTTCCCGTTCCAAAGAAGCTTCAGTTCGAGATAATGAAGCAGATTAACGCGCTTAGGCCGTCCGATGACATCGTGTTCGGCCAGACTTTGATTCAAAACGTTTGCTCAACAGGCTCGGATATAATCGTGACATCGGATTGAACCGGTTATAGATTAAATGCAGGCGATTCTTCCAAGGCTGAGGAATCGCTTTTAATTTGAGCCTTGGCGTTGATTATCTTATATTTTGCCAAGACTTTGGAATATCCTAATATTCGATAATGATGAAACACACGGGGCAGTTGTCGGTATACTGTCTTTGAGGAAAATGACCTGAATGACTAAATGATATGAAAAATGCGGTTCTAAGGGCCTCAAATTTTTTTTTCAAAAAAATAAAAAAAGTGCTTGCATTATTTTTTTCTTGTTGTATATTGGTAACGCTTGCTTAAGGTCGAAATTTGCTCGAAAAAGGCTTCAAAACCTTGAAAAGAGTGCGTTTCAGCCCCGCAAAGACGCAGAAAGTTGCTGTGCTATCAGGTAATTTCTGCCGAGAATTGTCGGTCCCGGAGACCGGCGAAGGAGTTCTCGCGCCTTTTGTTTTGAGTATAAAACCATGGAACGCACGGAGCCGTGTGCCG
>DAONZO010000113.1:0-3917 GCA_035406945.1 Bacillota bacterium
GAGCAGAAATTCCTTATTGCGGCGGGGGTATAGCCACGGCGTCTCAGCGCGCAGAGAGTCGGCATGCGGGGATCGTCCCAGCCGGAAACGTGACCGCCTTCCACGAGCCTGCGCAGTTTGCGCTTGCTCATTACGGTATAGTCCATGTTGAGGCGGGCAAATTCTATCTGCCTCGGTTTATGGAAAGGTATGGATATATTGTCTATCACCCAGTCGTAGAGAGGGCGATGGTCTTCGTACTCCAAAGAGCAGAGGCTGTGGGTTATGCCTTCCAAAGCGTCCTGTATGGGGTGAGCGAAGTCGTACATGGGGAATATGCACCATTTGTCGCCCTGGCGGTGATGATGTATATACCTTATGCGATATATTACGGGGTCTCTCATGTTGAAGTTGCCGGAGGCCAGATCTATTCTGGCCCGAAGCGTGCGGCTGCCTTCTTCGAACTCGCCGTTTTTCATGCGCTCAAAGAGGTCGAGGTTTTCTTCAATGCTCCTGTCTCTGTAAGGAGAGACCGCGGGATTTACGGTGTCTCCGCGCATCTCCTTAAACTCCTCCGGGGAGAGGTCGCAGACGTAAGCCAGACCCTTTTTTATGAGCTCCACCGCGTACTCGTAATCTTGAGGAAAGTAATCGCTTCCGTAGTAGAAGCGGTCTCCCCAGTCGAAGCCGAGCCAGTGTATGTCCTCCTTAATGGCGTCCACATACTCGGCGTCCTCCTTGGCGGGGTTGGTGTCGTCCATGCGCAGGTTACAGAGCCCGCCGTATTTCTCGGCGGTTCCGAAGTTTATGCACAGGGCCTTGCAGTGGCCTATATGCATGTAGCCGTTGGGCTCGGGCGGGAAGCGGGTATGAACCGGTATGCCCTCGTATTGTCCTCCCGGGGCTATGTCCTCGTCTATAAAGGTGTATATGAAATTATTTCCGTCGACGTCTTCTTTCGGCGTCATTAGCTTCTCATCGTAAGCCATTCTGTTCCTCCGGTATTGCTTAAATGCTGGCAGGTCTTCCGCCCGCGTCGGTTTATAGATAATCCAGCGGGTCGTGGGGCTCGCCGTTGAAGCGCACCTCGAAGTGAACGTGCGGACCTCTGCTGTTGCCGGTATTCCCCACGAGGGCTATGTTCTGCCCCTGATAAATCTTATCGCCCTCGCTCACCAAAATCTGGCTGCAGTGGGCGTAGTATGTCTCGAAGAGACCGCCGTGATCTATTATGACATAGTAGCCGTAGCTGTCGTTCCATCCCGTGTGGGTTACGACGCCGCCGTCGGCCGCGTATATCTTGGTGCCGGACGGGGCGGCAAGGTCCACCCCCTTGTGCATACGACCCCAGCGTATGCCGAAGCGAGAGGTTATGACATAGGTCTTGAGGGGATAGATAAAGGTTCCCGTTCCCACCCTTTCCGGCAAAGGCTTGGTTCCGCGGTAAACCACCTGATCCACCGGCTCCGCGCTTATGGAGCTCGATACCACCTCGCGTCCGACTTCCTCTCCGTTCACCCTCTCGACCTCCGCGACGATGAGCCTGGATCCGGCATAACCCTGGGATTTGAGCTCTGTTTCGCCCAGATATAAGGAGGCGTTGTCTATGTATTGGGTGCCGTATTCTATTACTTCGCTATATGTTATAAGCTCTGTCGTCTTTACGTTCAGCAGGGGCTTGTCATCCGCGGTCGCCATCGCTCTTGTGGTGCCTGTCTTAAGGTAGCGCTCCGCCACATCTCTGTTCCATATCTCGCCCAGCTTTACGGAAACCTCGCTTATTTCAGTCTTCTCGTTATAGCTTATCTCCGTGTATTCCACTCCGGAGCGGACAAGGGAGTAGGAATCTCTTATGTCGGACAATATGGCCTTGGCGACGGCCTCGCTTTCCACGATTACCTGCTTTACGCCGTTGACGCTTATGGCATAGGCCTGAACCTGAATGTCCTTCATATAGGTGAGTATGTTGAGTATATCGTCTTTGCTGTCGTAATCTCCGTCTAAGCCCACCACCACCTGGCGGAATTCAATGTCACTCTCCACATCGATGCTCACGTTTGCGCCCGTGGCGGCGGAGAGTTTCCCTCCGATTATCTCGAGCGTTTCGTAGACATCTTCTTTGCTGCGGGCAATACCGAGGGTCTTGCCGTGATAACTGTATTCGTAGCCTATGGACGAGCTGTAAACGAAGGCCACCGCGGCGGCCGAAAGTATCAGAACGGCGCCCATTCTAAACAAGGTGTGCTTGTGAGCCTCCAGCCTGTATCGTATATCCCATAGACAGTCCCACAGCAACTGAATAACGCTCCAAAGGTAGTAGGCCGCGCCTATGAGGATGTCCGCCACCGTCAGGACAAGCTCTTTTAAGTCGTAGCAGACGGTAAGGAAAAAGGCCCACGAGGTATTGAGCACCGAGGCTATTCCGCCGGTGAGCGGCGCCCAGCAATCCTCAAAGACCTCTCTTATGGCGGCCTTCTTCTTTTCGTTGGTGTACCAGGACTTCCCCTTGAAGCGCTTGCCGAGCTCCGCAAGGCCTGCAAGCAGCCTTATGGTACGCCTGAAGGCCCCTTCGCGCGGGCCGGACTTTTCTCCCAGTCCCATCCTTGCCACGTGAGCGGCGTAGGCGAGCTGCCCGGCTCTGTCTTTGCGCAGCCGCCTCCTGTCGGCTATCGTGACCCCCGGTTCGGAGCCGGCTGCCGCAGCTTCCGCCTTCTCTTTGCGAAGCTGAGTGCTGCGCTTGCGCCCGCCCTTTTCTTCGTAGTGAGCTTTTCGGAGCTCATGAAGCCTGCGGGTCTTCTCTGCAAGCATGCGATCCAGATTCTTCTTAAGGTCGGCTGTCTTAAGCCTTTCCTTACTCTCTTCCACAAGCGCCGATATGTCCGCGGAATCCGTTTTGTCTATATTAAGCTTTTCTTTTTCTTCCGGTTTTCTGCGCATAAATGCAATATTATTCCTCGGCCTGCTCCCTCGCCTGCTTCAGCTTTTCTCCATAGCAGGAACAGCGGCTTCCGTCTTCGGTGAGCCCCGTATCGCGGCAGTTTTTGCAGGTGTATATGTAATCCGTAGCGTCGCGGGCGTAGCCGGCGTCCTGAAGCAGGGCGGCTTTTTCCTTAAGCAGGCGGGAACCTCTTTCTCTAAAGTCCTTCACCAGGGATTGGTTCCCGGAAAGCAGTGCCTTGGATGCCTTCATGGTGTTCTCCCGAAGCTCTTCCATAAGGGCTTTTATCCTCGGGATTTTTTCGAATATTTCGTCTCGCCTCTCTTTGTAGAGTTTACGATTGTTCTCCCTGTCTTTGGCGTACAGGGTCTCCACAAGAGCCGGCCAGTTGCGCTTGCCGTCGGCGTCCAGGCCGCGTTCTTCTCTGTACCACGCAGCGAGCACGGAGTTCAGGTAATTGACGTTGGGGTTGGAGATGCCCGTGGTCTTTGCGCAAGCCTCCAGCACCTTTTCCATGGAAAAGCCCATTTCGTCGAACCATGTCCGCATTATGCGTTTTTCGGGCTCGGTGGGTTTGCGCGAAAATCCGAGCTCGCGGAATATGCGGCGATACATCTCGTAGTATCTGTCCATGTCCGCAAGGTAATCCTCGACGTCGGCCGTCGTATTAAGGCCCTTGGCCTTCCAGTCCTTAAGAATCTTTCCGACGTAATTGTGGCGCGTGCTGCTCCCTCTCGCTGCGCAGTATTTATAGCAGAAGAGTATCAGCTCGCTGTCTATGGAGTAATCCGCCATCCAGGAAGCTATGGTTTCCGCTTCCTTGCCCTCGAGCAGTCTGCCGCTCGCTTCTTCTACGCCCCGGTAGAGGCGGGCAAGGGCTTCGTCGTCCAGGCTGCTGATACGCGCGGGCTGAGCGGGCGCGGAAGTTCCGCCGAAGGCGGCTTCTTTTAAACTTATGAATTCAATATTATATATGCTTCTGTCCGAACCGTCGGGATAG
>DAONZO010000114.1:0-3882 GCA_035406945.1 Bacillota bacterium
AGCAGGCACAACCTTCGTTCTTCCGTCTACTACGGAATGCAGGTCTCGAACGTCCTTCCGGTGAGCCTGTCCGTGCTTCCGTATAACCACACCTACGAGGCGGTGTGCGACATTCTGGTCTGCATACACTACGGCGCGACGCTGTGCATAAACGAAAATCTCAAGACCGTGGCCGACAATCTTAAGAAATACAATCCGGACATAGTCATGCTGGTGCCCCTCTTTGTGGAGAAATTCCATAAGAAGATATGGAAGACTTTGGAAAAGAAGGGTAAGGCGAACACGGTAAGAAAGATGCTGAAGCTGAGCAATTTCCTGCGAAAGTTCGGCATCGACATAAGGAAGAAGCTCTTTAAGCAACTCCGAGAGGTGTTCGGGACCAACATCAGGAAGCTGGTCTGCGGCGGCGCTCCCATAAGGGCCGATATAGCCGGATTTTTCGACGGCATAGGCATAGACCTTTGCAACGGATACGGAATAACCGAGTGTTCGCCGCTGGTTTCGGCCAATATGGACAACTACAACGATTACCGCTCGGTGGGCTGCCTGCTTCCATGCATAGAACTGGAAATACGCAATCCGAACGAGGACGGGGAGGGGCTCATCTTTATCAAGGGCGACATTGTCATGATGGGCTACTACAAGAATCCCGAAGAAACCGCCAAGGTGCTTCGGGACGGCTGGTTCAACACCGGCGATTACGGAAGGATGGAAGACGACAAGCTCTTTATAACGGGACGCGAGAAAAACCTTATAGTTCTGAAAAACGGGAAAAACGTCTATCCGGAAGAAATAGAGAGCTACATAAGCGTGATAGACGAGATAGAGGAAATGGTTGTCTATTCGCTGAGGGACGAGCAGGGTGCCGAGGTTGCGCTCTGCGCCGAGATTTATCCGGAAGCGGCGTTTGCAAAGGGGAAGAGCAAGCAGGAGCTTCAGAGATACTTCCTCGGGGAAATAGAAAAGATAAACGCGGAGCTTCCCATCTACAAGCAGGTGCATACGGTGCGCATCAGGGCAACGGAATTCCCCAAGACCGCGTCGCGCAAGATAAGAAGGTCGGAAATCGACCGCTGAGAACCGCGGAGAAAAAGCCAAGGAGGAAAACAGAAAGACATGTCGGAAGAAAAGAAGGGCTTCATAGCCGAATTCAAAGAGTTCATAAGCCGCGGCAACGCGATAGACCTTGCCGTCGGAATGGTGGTAGGCGCGGCCTTTACGGCCATAGTCACATCGCTGGTAAACAATATCATAATGCCGGCGATAGGTCTGATACTTGGCGGCATCAATTTTGAATCGCTGCGCGTTGTGATAAGGCAGGCGGACGAAGCGGCCGGAATCGAAGAGCTCGCCATAGCTTACGGCAGCTTTATACAGGCCGTAGTCAACTTTATAATTATAGCTTTCGTGGTATTCCTGGTCGTAAGGGCCGTAAACAGGCTGCGCGCCAAATTGGAGGAGCGTAAAACGGCTCAGGAAACTGCAGAAGAAGAGCCCGAAGCCGATCCGGAACCGAGCAGGGAAGAAGTTCTGCTCACCGAGATAAGGGATATTCTTCAGAAAAAGTAATCGGGAAGCTCGATATTTTCAGCTACGTTTTCACAAGGCTTGTCGGAATATTTGCAGGCCTTGTGAATTTTTTTACGGAAACTTCACATTTTCCTTGCTCTTTATACAAATTCTTGATAGAATCGGCATGTAGAGCAAGGCTCTGCGGCAATTATTCTTTATCCGAATTTTCTCAGTTTTCTTGAAAGGAGAAAGGTATGGAAGCAATCAAAAGTATTAACAGTGCGATTAACAGTTTTGTCTGGGGACCTGTAATGCTCGCCTTGCTTGTAGGCACGGGCGTGTATTTCACTTTCCGGATAGGCTTCCCGCAGCTGGCGCACTTCGGGCACGCCATGAAGAACACCCTCGGCAAGGTATTCGTTAAGACTACTGCCGGAAAGGGAGAAATGACGCCGTTCCAGGCTGTTTCCACAGCTCTCGCCTCCACGGTAGGTACCGGAAACATAGCCGGAGTCACCGGAGCCATAGTGCTCGGCGGCCCGGGAGCGGTCTTGTGGATGTGGATATCCGCTTTCTTCGGAATGTGCACCAAGTTCTGCGAGGTAACCCTCGCCATCAAGTACCGCGAAAGAAACGCCGAAGGCGACTGGGTAGGCGGTCCGATGTACTACATCAAGAACGGTCTCGGCGCCAAATGGAAGTGGCTAGGAGTGCTCTTCGCCTTCTTCGGAGCCCTCTGCGCTTTCGGAATCGGCAACCTTACTCAGATCAACTCCATAGCCTCCACCGTCTGCAACGTTGCGCAGGTGTTTACGCCCAGTGTACTGTCGGAGCAAACCCTCTTTATTATCGCCCTCGTAACCGGTATTCTGGTCGCCGCGTTTGCCGCGATAACCCTCATAGGCGGAGTCTCCAGAATAGGTCAGGTAACCGAGAGACTGGTTCCCTTCATGGCCGTTGTTTACATAATCTGCGCCTTAGTGGTGGTTATAGTGAACATTAAGAATCTGCCCGCAACGCTTGCAACCATTTTTAAGGGCGCCTTCAACCCGCAGGCCGCCGTCGGCGGAATTGCCGGATTTACGGTGATGAACGCCATGAAGAGAGGCGTCGCCAGAGGCGTTTTCTCCAACGAGGCCGGACTCGGCTCCGCTCCCATGGCTCACGCTTCTTCCTCCGAGACCAACCCGGTTAAGCAGGGTCTTTACGGAATATTCGAAGTATTCATCGATACCATAGTGGTTTGCACGCTCACCGCTCTTGTGGTGCTTCAGACCGGCGTCGCAGACTTCGGAAACAAGGATCTTGCCGGAGCTCAGACTACGGTGCTGGGCTTCCAGTCCGTATATGGGGACAAGATAGGCTCCGTAATACTTGCGCTCGGGCTCTTGCTGTTTGCAAGCTCCACCATACTTGGCTGGGCTCTCTACGGAGTGCGCTGCGCGGAGTTCCTCTTCGGACCCAAGGTAATCCGTCCCTACGAGATACTATTCTGCATAGTTGTCATAATCGGTTCCGTTACGGAGCTCCCCCTGGTCTGGGATATAGCCGACACCCTCAACGGTCTCATGGCGATACCCAACCTGATAGGTCTGCTCGCACTTTCTCCCGTGGTGATAAAGCTAGGCAGGGAATACTTTGCGGAGGCAAAGAAAAAGTAACAGATTACACTACAGCAGTATACGTTCATTATAGAAGCCCGGTTTCCGGGCTTTTATAATGAATGCCTAAATAATTCTTTGCGGTTTTTTAACGGCAATCTGTGATATCATAACGGAACAAGTACGGACGGAGGGTTCGGATTATACATATTTCGGAGCGTAAAACAAAATATCGGGCGGTTTTAAGGGACATTGCCGTAAGTGCATCAATACTTATCTGCGCAGGGTTTGTATGCCGCATCTTCTATAAGGAAGATTTAAGCAGCAATGCGGCTCAGATGATATTTGTTATGGCCGTTCTGCTGGTTTCGCGCCTTACGGACGGTTTTGTCTACGGAATAATCGCATCTTTCATAGGGGTTTTTGCGGTAAACTACATATTTACCTATCCCTTTCTCGAATTTAATTTTACGATTACGGGCTATCCGCTGACATTTTTTACGATGCTTGTGGTTTCTCTCCTTACCAGCGCCATGACCACGCAGATAAAGCTGCAGGAGCATCTCAGGGCGGAAAGCGAGAAAGAGAAGCTGAGAGCGGATCTTTTAAGGGCCATGTCTCACGATATCAGAACCCCTCTTACCAGCATAGTCGGCTCAACTTCGCTGCTCCTTTCGGAAGACTGCGCGCTTTCGGAGGAGAAAAAGCGGGAGCTTTTAGAAGACGTGAGGGATGAGAGCTTATGGCTCATACGTACCATGGAGAATCT
>DAONZO010000115.1:0-3861 GCA_035406945.1 Bacillota bacterium
CTATGGTGCCGATGTTTACGTGGGGTTTTGTTCTTTCAAAATGTCCCTTTGCCATTTTAAGTTATCCTCCTAAACTTTCTTACTTATTGATTTTATCCAGAAGCGATTCCGGAAGTTTTTCGAAGTGATCCATCTGCATTACGTACACGCCTCTGCCCTGAGTCTTGGAACGCAAATCGGTCGCGTATCCGAACATGTTGGAGAGGGGTACCATGCCGTGGACGGAAGCGACTCCGTTGAAGACATCCGTACCTTCTATACGGCCTCTTCTGGAACTGATGTCGCCTATTACGTCTCCCATGTATTCTTCGGGGCATGTTACCTCCACCTTGAACACGGGCTCCAGCAGCACCGGGCCGGCCTTTGCGGCAGCCTCTCTCAGCGCCATGGAGGCGGCGATCTTAAAGGCTATATCCGAGGAGTCGACCTCGTGGTAGGAGCCGTCGTAGAGCTCCACTCCCATATCGACCAGCTGATAACCCGCGAGCGGGCCGGTCTGCATAGCCTCTTTTACGCCTTCTTCTATCTTGGGTATGTACTCCTTGGGGATGGCGCCGCCGAACACCGTGTTCCTGAACTCGAAGCCGGCTCCGGCCTCCCTGGGGTAAACTCTTATCTTTACATGACCGTACTGGCCGTGACCGCCGGACTGCTTCGCGTACTTGTGGTCCACATCCGCGGTCTTTGTGATGGTCTCCTTGTAGGATACCTGAGGCTTTCCTACGTTGGCCTCCACCTTGAATTCTCTGAGCAGCCTGTCGACTATTATCTCCAGATGCAGCTCGCCCATTCCGGCGATTATGGTCTGTCCGGTGTCGGCGTCGGTGTAGGTGCGGAAGGTGGGATCCTCCTCGGCCAGCTTGGCCAGCGCGAGGCCCATCTTGTCCTGACCCGCCTTGGTCTTGGGCTCTATGGCTATCTGGATTACGGGGTCCGGAAACTCCATGGACTCCAGTACTATCTGGCGCCTTTCATCGCAGAGGGTATCGCCGGTGGTCGTGTCCTTAAGACCGACGGCGGCGGCTATGTCGCCGGCATAAACGCATTCGATGTCCTCTCTGTGGTTGGCATGCATCTGGAGTATGCGGCCTATGCGTTCTTTCTTTCCCTTTACGGGATTATAGACGTAAGAACCCGTCTTAAGAACGCCTGAGTAGACGCGGAAGAATGCCAGTTTTCCGACGAAGGGGTCGGTCATTATCTTAAAGGCGAGGGCGGAAAACGGAGCGTCATCGCTCGAAAGCCTCTCTTCTTCCTTCTCCGTCCTGGGGACCACCCCCTTTATGGGCGGGATGTCCAGCGGAGAGGGCATGTAGTCCACCACCGCGTCCAGGAGGAGCTGCACTCCCTTGTTCTTGTAGGCCGAACCGCAGAACACCGGTACCAGATTGTTGGCTATGGTCTCTCTGCGTATGACCTTCTTGAGTTCCGCAACGCTTATCTCTTCTCCTTCGAGATATTTAAGCGTCAGCTCTTCGTCCAGTCCGGCTATCTCCTCTACCAGCCTGGCGCGGTATTCCTGCGCCTCGGCAAGCAGCTCGTCGGGTATGTCTTTTTCGTCTATGGTCCTTCCCAGGTCGTCGCTGTAAATCTCCGCCTTCATCTTAAGAAGGTCTATGATTCCTATAAAGGAGCTTTCAACGCCTATGGGCAGCTGCATGGCTATCGCGTTGGCCTTAAATCTGTCGCGGACCATCTGAAGAACGTGGTGGAAGTCCGCTCCCGTAATATCCATCTTGTTGACGAATATCATGCGGGGAACGCGGTACTTCTCCGCTTGTCTCCATACGGTTTCCGACTGAGGCTCCACTCCGCCCTTGGCGCAAAGCACCGTTACGGCTCCGTCCAGCACGCGAAGCGATCTTTCGACCTCTACGGTAAAGTCCACGTGACCCGGAGTGTCGATGATGTTTATTCGCGTATCCCTCCAGCGGGTCGTGGTGGCAGCCGAGGTAATGGTTATGCCTCTTTCCTGCTCCTGCTCCATCCAGTCCATGGTCGCCGCGCCTTCGTGGGTTTCTCCCAGCTTGTGCGTCCTTCCGGTATAGAAGAGAATACGCTCTGTTGTAGTCGTCTTTCCGGCATCTATGTGCGCCATGATGCCGATGTTTCTCGTGTTTTGCAGCGAAAATTCTCTTGGCATGACTTACCTCCTTTCCGCCTCATTAAAGACCTTAGTCTCGGTTAAAACCTGTAATGCGCGAACGCTCTGTTGGCCTCGGCCATTCTGTGGGTGTCCTCGCGCTTCTTTACGGAGGAACCCATGCCGTTCATTGCGTCTATAAGTTCCTTCGCAAGCCTTTCGGACATGGTGCGCTCGCCTCTTGCTCTGGTGTAGTTGGTGAGCCAGCGGAGACCCAGGGTCTGACGCCTCTCGGGCCTGACTTCGATAGGTACCTGATAGTTGGCGCCTCCGATACGTCTGGCCTTAACTTCCACCTGCGGCATGATGTTATTCATTGCCTTTTCGAAGACCTCTACGGGGTCTTCGCCTGTTATCTCCCTGATCCGGTCGAAAGCGTCGTAGACTATCTTCTGAGCTACGCCCTTCTTTCCGTCGAGCATTATGCTGTTTATGAGCTTAGCCACGACGACATTTCCGTAAATGGGATCAGGAAGCACTTCCCTCTTGGGTATGTTTCCTCTTCTTGCCATAACTCTCTTCCCTTCTTGCCACTCGGGCAAGTTCATCGGTACTCAACGCGCCTTGGCGCACTGCGGAGGCCTCATATCTATGATAAGGGCTCTCGTCCCGATTTTCTTCAAATTGATTTCGCTTGCGCGAGCTTTACTTCTTCCCGGCCTTAGGACGCTTTGCGCCGTACTTGGAACGGGCCTGGCCTCTGTTGGCGACACCGGCGGTGTCCAGAGTGCCTCTGATGATGTGGTATCTGACGCCGGGCAGGTCTTTGACCCTTCCGCCTCTGATAAGCACAACGCTGTGTTCCTGAAGGTTGTGACCTATTCCGGGGATGTAAGCCGTTACTTCGATTCCGTTAGTCAGGCGCACACGGGCTACTTTTCTGAGCGCGGAATTCGGTTTTTTGGGGGTTACGGTCTTGACTGAGGTGCATACGCCTCTCTTCTGAGGAGCTTGGGTATCCGTGGGCACGCGCCTTATTGAGTTCATGCTCTTGAGCAGCGCGGGGCTGTCGGACTTCCTTTCGGACCTGGTCCTTCCTTCTCTCACCAACTGGTTGATAGTGGGCATTAAGTTTCTCCTTTCTTCTGATATTTTTTATATGCACTCCGAAACAAAGACTTGTGGAATCTTCGTCTTCGGATGGCGCAACAGTATGATTTTACATATGAAGACGCGCTTTGTCAATGATTTTATTCTGTTACAATTCGTTTACAGGCGCGTCCGTTCGGCTTAGTTGAGATCGGATCCGTCCTCCGCTTCTCCGTTTTCCGAAGCAGGAACAAGTTCTTCCTCGGAAAGATCATCTTCGTCCGCCTCGTCTCCTCTTTCGGCAGCAAGCATTGACGCGCGTACACGGGCGGCGGCTTCTTCGCGCAGGCGCTTGTAGGACTCGACGTACTCGGTATTTACTCCGTAGTCTATGTCTATGTTGCGGTAGCACTTCATTCCGGTACCCGCGGGTATGAGCTTACCTATGATGACGTTCTCCTTGAGGCCGAGCAGGCGGTCTTTCTTGCCCTTTATGGCCGCATCCGTGAGCACTCTGGTAGTCTCCTGGAAGGAAGCCGCGGACAGGAAGGAGCTCGTCGACAGCGAAGCCTTGGTAATACCCTGAAGTATCTTCTTGGCGAGGGCGGGCCGGGCGCCTTCCGGAAGACGGGCGTTTGCCTCGTCTATCTCGAACTGGGCGTAGAATGCTCCGGGCAGCAGATCGCTGT
>DAONZO010000116.1:0-207 GCA_035406945.1 Bacillota bacterium
TGTTGAAACCAGCCACTCCATTATGTGCTGCTTGTATAGATATTTTCCGTCGCTTCTTTTGAGATTGTCTTTTTCTATTTTGTAACCCGCATTGCGCAAAATTTCTATCTGCTTCTCCGAGTTTCTGTTTCTTGCCTCTAAAATCGGCAGAGTCAGATTCTTTATTATCTCCGGTTTTTGAACGTTATAAGCCAGGAGATGAACTCT
>DAONZO010000116.1:217-3838 GCA_035406945.1 Bacillota bacterium
CAGGTACTCCTTGCATAATAGAGTAAAGGTGTATCACATCTCCAGCAAAAAGGATATGAGTGTTCATAATCAATGGATTTATAAAGCAGGTTTCTCCCATCCAGATTCTTTATTATCTCCGGTTTTTGAACGTTATAAGCCAGGAGATGAACTCTTGTTTTAGACTTCCGGTGCTCGCAGGAAATTTCCGCTCCGCATATCACCCTGATTCCGGGCTTTTCGGGTATCTTCCGGCTTTGCGATAATGTGTCGTGGTCGGTAATCGCTATGGCGTCGAGCCCCTTTCGCTTTGCCTGCTCTATGATATTCTCTATGCTCTCGCTTCCGTCCGAAACGTCGGAGTGAACGTGCATATCCGCTTTCATATCGTAATAGTCCCCTCTGAAATATTAAATACTCTGTCGCAGACCCCCTGCATAAAATCTATGTCGTGAAAAATGCCTATCATACTAGTCCTCTTGCTTTTGAGCATCCCGAGCATGTCGCGCACCAAAAGCTTCGTCTTGTTGTCGAGCGAGGCGGTAGGCTCGTCTAGCATCAGAAGCCGCGGATGCTTGACCATGGCGTGAGCAAGATTGAGCCTCAGCCTTTCGCCTCCCGAAAAAGTGGCCGGATATATGTCCCAAAGGTTTTCGGGCAGACGGAAATAGCTCAGCATCTCTTCCGCGTCGACCCTCGCTTTTTCGTTACCCTCACCCATGTCTATGAGGGCGTTCATAACATGTTCCTTTGCGGTAGTCCTCGGCATGACGTTCAGGAACTGCGAAACATAGCCTATCTCGTTGCGGCGAAGAAACAGAATCTCCCGTTCCGACGCCTTTGCCAAATCTATGGGTCCGAAGGCCTTGCTGTCGTATATTATCTCTCCGCGGGAAGGCAGATAGCTGCGGTTGACGCACTTAAGTATGGTGGACTTGCCGGCCCCCGAAAGGCCGACTATGCCTATGAACTCCCCTTCTTCGAGGCTTAAGCATATATCCTGACATGATTTAATTTCGAGCTTGGGGTTGTGGAGAAAAAAGTTTTTGCTCAGTCCGTTAATTTCCAGAATGGCCATTTCTACCTCCGGTATTCGATTCGCGAAGACGGCACTCCGTCAACGAAAACATGCGTTATTATCGGATAGGCGTCGAGGATGTCCACTATGAGCAAATCCGCTTTCTTGCCTTCTTCCAGGGAGCCGTATTCCCTGCCTATGCCCGTGGCGTTGGCGGGGTTAAGCGTCGCCTTGTTGACCATTTCGGGAAGCGGCACGCCGTACTTTTCGTTCATATGGAAGATGCTGTGAAGTATGGCAGACGGGTAGTAATCGGAGCACAAAATATCGGCGCAATCCGAAAGTATGGCCTCCGCCGCCGACATATTGCCCGAATGAGAACCGCCTCTGAGTATATTCGGAGCGCCGACCACCGTGCTGAACCCCAGCGCCTTCGCGGCCTTGGCCACGTCTGTTGAAATCGGAAATTCGCTTATGTCGACGCCTATTTCGAGATTTTCTTCGAGTTTTTCGAGGCTGTCGTCGTCGTGAGAGGCGACGGCAATCCCTTTTTCGCGTGCGAGAGCCGCAAGTTCCTTCAGCTGCGCCTTGGAAAGCTTGGGCTTTTGACTGTGATACTCGAGCAGTTCTTCCTTAGTCAGGAGCTTAACATCCTTGCCCTTGAACCTGCCGTTGAAACCCGAGATAGCCTCTCTATAGCTCTCTATGCTGCGATACTGGCCCTGACCGGGAGTGTGGTTCATAAAGGATATCTCGTGGACCTTCCCCTGAGCTATCATGTCCTTTACTATTTCGTAAGCCTCAAGATTGTCGATTTCTACACGCAGATGAAAGCGATGACGAATCAGGTGATTCTTTTTGTGTGTCTCCGAAATAAGGTCCGCCAACTTTTGAACGTTTTCCCTCGTTCTCATAGGCGAAACTCCGAAAAATTCGTCTCCGGAAAGCGAAATCGAGTGATACATCGTGGTTATCCCCGCGCCGAGCAGGTCTCTTTCGCACATCTTAAAGCCGAACTCGAAGTCCAGCTGGGCGGTGGAGCGAGGCTGAATATATTGTTCGACTTTATCGGAATGAAGATCTATGATGCCGGGAAGGACATAGCGGCCGTGGGCGTTGACCACTCTGTCGACCTCCGGAAGCGAATCGAGGCTGTCCGCAAAACCCGCTATCCTGTCGTAATCTATGAGCAGGATTTTGCCTTCGACTATCTTGTCCGGCATCACTATTTTCCCGTTTTTTATCGCGATCAAGCTTATTCCCTCCTAAAGCATGGAGTGCACGAGCTGCTGGGTGTAGGCGTGCTGCGGGTCTTCTAATATCTGGTCCGTAAGCCCGCTTTCTACTATCTGCCCGTCGAGCATTACCATGGTCCTGTCCGCCAGCATGCGGATTACGGCAAGGTCGTGCGAAACCAGCAGTATGGATATTCCGTAGCGAGCCCTGATTTTTTTTATAAGATCCAGAACCCTGGCCTGGACGGAAAGGTCCAGCCCGCTTGTAACTTCATCTAAAAGGAGGAGCGCGGGATTGTTAGCGAGAGCCTTGGATATCTGCACTCTTTGCTGCATGCCGCCGGAAAAGTTCCTAGGAGCCTCGCCCATCCGCGAAGTCATGATTTCGACGGCGGTCAGCAGCTCTTCCGCCCTTTCCGTCATCTGCCCGGCGTTGCGGCTGCCGGCGGCTATTATTTTCTCGGCGATATTCGAGGCGGCAGAATAGTCCATGCGAAGTCCCAAAACGGGGTTTTGATAGACCATGCCCATAATGCTGTTCTTTATCATGCGCTTTCCGGCGGCGCTCGCCTCCCAGATATTGGCCTTGCCGTCCCTGTAGTCGCGCAGATAGGCTTTCCCGGAGGTCGGAACAAAGTCGAAGTACAAAGAACGCATGAGGGTGGATTTGCCCGAGCCGCTCTCTCCTACTATGCCTAAGACTTCGCCGGGATAAACCGCAAACGAAATGTCCCGCGCGGCCCAGACGGTGCCGCAGACGGAGCATCGGTTCTTCTCGAGCTTTTCTTTGCAGGCGGGGCAGCCGTCTCCATAGCGCACCACGAGTTCTTCCACCGAAAGAACGGCTTCCTCACAGAGACGCATTTCGTCTCACCTCCCGGCAGTACGAAGTGTCCGAGCACTGATAATAGCGCTCGCCGGTATCGCGGTCGAAAAGCTCGTCCAAATAAGTATTTTCGCTTCCGCAAAGACGGCACTTCCGGCCCTTAAAGCTCTCCGGCTCGAAGGGAACATCGTCGAAGGCCAGCGAAACGACCTCGCTGTGAGGCGGCACGGCGTATATTTTCTTCTCCCGCCCCGCCCCGAAAAGATAGAGGCATTCCGCCTTGTGAAGCTTGGGATTGTCGAACTTCGGAATTGGGCTCGGATTCATAAGGTAGCGATTTTCAACCATGCAGGGATATTCCGAAGAGAGGGTGACTTTTTTATACTTGACGAGGCTCTCGTAGAGCTGCAGCCACACGGGGGAATAGTCCTTCTCCGCATGCATCTTCTTCGTTTCTTCCTCGCGGGCTTCTATAAAGCGCAAAGGCTCGGGAATGGGAACCTGAAACACTAAAATCTGCGAATTGTTCAGAGGTATTTCCGGAATCCTGTGCCTGGTCTGTA
>DAONZO010000117.1:0-3822 GCA_035406945.1 Bacillota bacterium
GATGGCCGATCGCGGTGAAGTGCACCCGGATCTGGTGAGTGCGGCCTGTTTCAAGGCGGGCCCTTACCATGGCCGACGAGCTGTACTCTTCTAAAAGCTCGTAATGCGTCACGGCGCGCCTGCCGCCCTTCACGACGGCCATGCGCAGGCGGTTTTTAGGATCCCTGCCTATGGGGGCGTCTATGGTGCCTGCGGGCTCGGCGAGCCTATGCCTCACCACCGCAATGTAGCTGCGCGACACGCCGTGCTTTGCAAACTGAGCGGCAAGCCCCCGCAGCGCGGCATCGGTTCTCGCAATCACAAGCAGTCCGGAGGTGTCTTTATCTATGCGATGCACTATGCCCGGCCTGTCCTCCCCGTTGAGACTTGAAAGTTTCCCGTAACGGTGCAGCAAGGCGTTCACAAGGGTTCCGTTCGCGTTGCCCGCTCCGGGGTGAACCACCATGCCCTTGGGCTTATTTATCACCGCAAGATCTTCGTCTTCGTATAAAACTTCCAGCTCTATGGGCTCCGGCTCGGGAGGACCGGACTCCTGCCTAGGAAGAAAAAGCTCCACGCGCCGGCCCGAAAGCAGCTTGAGCTTCTTGGAAAAGACGGGGCTTCCGTCGACCTTAACCATGCCCTCCTCTATCAGCTTTTGGATATAGCTTCTTGATGCCTCTTCCATAAGCAAAGAGAGCACGCTGTCAATACGCCGACCCGCATGCTCTTCGTCGATTAAAAAGATGTAGCTTTCGCCCGTGCTCATTCGTCGCCTCGCCCGGCCTGCCTGCGTTTTGCGGCCGGTTCTATAATCATTATGGCTATCACAAGAAGGATGCATCCGCAAGTAACAAAGCAATCGGCCACATTAAAGACCGGAATTATGTATATGTTGAGAAAGTCCGTAACATAGCCGAGCATGACGCGGTCTATAAGGTTTCCCATGCCGCCGCCCACTATCATGGCTATCGCCGTCTTCTCCGCCATGTGCAGCTTAGGGCCCGTTTTAACGACATAGGCGCACATCATCGCTACGAGAACCGCCGTAACGATCGCTAAAAAGACGGTCTTGCCCTGAAGTATGCTGAAAGCCGCGCCCGTATTCTGAACGTGATGAAGCTCCAAAATCCCGGGTATGACGGAAACGGTTTCCCCGACACCCATTCGGGCGATCACAAGACGCTTGGATACTACGTCCAAAAAAATCGCGGCGGCAACTATAAGCCAGAACACGATTTATTCACCCATCATGTCGCTTATGGTCTTCCCGAGGCTGTCCGAAGCGGGAAAAGGATTTGCGGACTCGGACTCGGTTCTGTAATCAAGTTTTACGACCGAGGGAGAACTGGGTATGCCGACGAGCTCGTCGGAAAAATCGTCGAATTTCTCCAGCTCCGATTCAAGCAGACTCTTGTATCTGGACTTAAAATTGGATACGCGCTGAATGAGGCGGGTTTCCTCGTCTTTTATGACACCCAGGGATTCCTCGGCCTGACGGCGGATATTAACAGCCTCCAGCTCGGCATCCTTAAGAAGTATCTGGGCCCTCTTTTCCGCGCTGGCCGATATGTCGTTCATAAGGGCCTTGGCGGATTCCAAAGTGCTGACAATCGCCATTTCCTGCCCCTTGTAGCGTTCGACCTTGGCTTCCGCGTCCGAAAGCCTGGCGCTGAGCTCGTCTTTGAGCAGTAAAAGGGCGTCTCTTTCCGATATAAGCGCTTCGAGGTCCGTTGTCAGTTCGTCTAAAAATTCGTCTACTTCGTCTTCCTTGTAGCCGCGCACCGCTCTGCCGAATTCTTTATTCTGAATATCGAGAGGTGTTATCATCTGTTTTCTCCTTTTCTATCTCCACGGATTCCGGGGCTGACTTGAAACCTGCTCGCTCGCCTTCTGGTTCATGTTGTAGGCGACATCGACGTTTTCCGGCGCAAACACGAAGATATTATTTGCCACCTTCTGCACGTTGCCGTTGAGGGCGTAGGTCGCGCCGCTCAAAAAATCGAATATCTTTCTCGCCACGTCGGTTTCCAGGTTCTCCAGGTTGATTATTACCGGCTTTTTGGCCTTGAGGCTGTCTACCAGCCTGGGGCTCTCGTCGAAATTGGCAGGCTCTATCACAACCAGCTTAAACTGGTTGGTCTGCTTGCCGGTCGTATAGGGCGGAACCTTCGGCACATCCGGCTTTGGCGCATCGATACGCGAAGCCTGCGGCGCAGGTGTCTTCGGAGATTTAATGCCTATGGGATCCTTTTCCGGAAGCAGCGTTTCGATTTCTTCGTATTCGTCGAGATCGTCGTCTTCGTCTTCGTCCTGGTCGCTAATGTGCAGTAAATCGAAAATTTTCTCTATCATTCCCATGACTGTCCTCCTTGATAAACATGAGCTGTCCGCCTGATAATTATATCTCGTCGTCCGAGTCGCGCAGCACTTCGTCGTAGAGCTTAACGGACGGAACCGTAACCGTATTGCCGTCTTCGTCCGTTTCCGTAAACTCGGTCTGCTTTACCACCGCGCTGTCCTCGTCTCTTACAAGAACCTTGACTCTTACAAATTTATATGAACCGTCTATCTGCTTTACCTTTACGCCTTCGTTGCCGTCTTCGTCCGTGCAAAGGGCGCTTATCGGAACGTTAAGGCCGTCGTAGCTGCGTGATATTACGCTTACATCGCAGGTGCGAAGCCACACGAAATCCTCGAAATAGCGTCTGGTCTCGGCCGTAATCAGCCACTTGTTGCCCTTGCTCTGAATGGAGCTTATCCTGGCCCTGACGCTGCGTTCTTCGTCCGGGCCGAACACGACGCTTATGCTCTGCTTTTCGGAAAACTTTTCCGCGTCGGCGGCATCCATTATCAGGGCCATGTACCAGGTGTCACTCGATATTACCTTGTAAAGCGGCTGACCCTCCTGCGTATAGGTGCGGACTATGCTTTCTCCGACGGCCTCCAGCTGATACGCCCAGGCGGGATCTATGTCGGATATTCCCGACGGGGTAAAGTAGGACTCGTAGCCGTCTATGTAGTAACTCACGACGCCGGTGACGGGCAAAGTATAGCCCTTTGCGGAGCCCCCGGAGGGATAGACGTCCAGAATTTTCGTATTCTTTCTGGTCTTGACGTTTTCTTCTACGTAGTAGCTTATGCTGCCCGCCTGCTCCGCCAGAATTACTTCTTCGCTGCGCACCACTATGCATCTTGCCGGAACGCTTACACGGCGACTTTCGAAGCTGAGTATGGCCGTCTGAGTTAGTGCGCCGCTTATGCCCGGTATGACGTATATGTAGATGTAAAGCACCGCGCAGGCCACCGCAAACAGCAGGCAGAACAGTATGGCGAAGCTTTTCCACAGCTTTCTTTTCATACTCTTAATGGTAGCAGATTTTGTGTCTTTGTTCAAGACAAACTACAAGCTATTGGGAAAAAGACGTTAAAAATACGCAGGAAAACCGAGCGAATATTACAGGGCGGAAAGCTCCTCGTTAAGAACGGCGGCCAGTATTTTCTTTTCGTCTTTGTCGAGCCGCGGCGGCGCCTGAATGTATTTTTCAAAAAGGTCGGGACGCCGCTCTTTGGTGAGCCGCAGCGAGGCCTCGAACTGCCACAGGCGTATCAAACGGTGATTTCCGTTGAACAGAAGCTCCGGAACCTCGAAGCCTTCGTATACGCGGGGCTTGGTGTACTGCGGGTACTCCAGAAGACCGGAATATATGGATTCTTCGTTTAGAGACTCACTGCTTCCGAGCACGCCGGGTATGAGACGGGCAAAGACGTCTATGACTACCATGGCCGCCAGTTCCCCGCCTGTGAGAACATAATCGCCTATCGACAGTTCTTCTATATTCC
>DAONZO010000118.1:0-3821 GCA_035406945.1 Bacillota bacterium
CCCGGCTTTTCGATGTCGACCCCTCGGATATTCAGGTGCTTATACACCCGGAAAGCATAGTTCATTCCGCCGTAGAGTTTTCCGACTCTTCCGTAATAGCGCAGCTGGGCTGCCCCGACATGAAGGTCCCCATAGCCTATGCGATGTCCTGGCCGCGCAGACTGCCGAACATAGGAGACAGTCTCAATCTCTTCGATATAGGCAGCCTGCACTTCGAAAGGCCCGATACCGAGACTTTCAGATGCCTTGCTTTCGCCTACGAGGCTTTAAGGGCGGGAGAGAGTTATCCCGCGGCCCTTAATGCGGCGAACGAAGAGGCCGTGGCGGCGTTTTTACAGGGTCGTATAGCTTTTCTGAGCATAGAGGCGCTGGTGGAAAGCGCCCTGCAGGCGCATGAGCCTTCAAAGCTGAGCTGCGTGGAAGATGTACTGGAGATAGAAAGAAAGACCAGAGAATTTGTTAGAGGAAAAATATGTCAGTTGTAGGAATAGCAGTTGCCTTCATATTCTTTTGCCTGCTTGTGCTCGGTCACGAGTTCGGGCATTTTGTCGCGGCAAAGAGTCTCGGCGTAAGGGTTATGGAATTTTCCATGGGAATGGGCCCTCTGCTCTGGAAGAAACAGAAAGGTGAGACCCAGTATTCGGCTCGTGCCATACCCATAGGGGGCTTTTGCAAGCTGGAGGGAGAGGACGGAGACGAGGACAGGGATAATCCGAGATCATTTTCAAACCAGCCGGCCTGGGCCAAGATATTGATTCTGATCATGGGTTCCGTTATGAATGTCATAATAGGGCTCTTTATACTCACCGCCGTCTTCCTTATTACGGGGAGCTATACTACGGTTGTAGGCTCGGTAATGGAGGGATATCCGGCCGCCGCGGCGGGGCTTGCGAGCGGCGACCGCGTAGTTTCCGTTGCCGGAGAGCCCGTGGACGAGTGGGAAGACATCTTGCGCCTCCTGGCCGCTTACGATGGAGAGGGGACTATAGAGCTCGAAGCCGAAAGAAACGGCGAGATAATGAGCTTTTCCATGGAGCCTAAGTACGACGTTGAAGAAGGCCGCTATCTCTTCGGAATAAGCAGTAAATTGGTACATTCATCGCTAAAGAGCATCAAAGAGGCCTTCCGGACTGCCGGAGGAATGATGCTTGCCATGAAACAGTTTTTTGTAAACCTGTTCAGCGGCAGGGTGCAGTCTCAGGATGTGGTCGGAATAGTCGGTATAATGGCGGTTGTGGGCGAGCAGGCAAAGCACGGTCTCAGCATGGTCATCTACATTATGGGCATTATCAGCCTCAATTTAGCGATAGTAAACATGCTGCCCTTTCCGGCTCTGGACGGAGGAAGGGTGCTTTTCGTAATACTGCGCAAGATAAGCGGAGGCCGGATAAGCGACAAGGCCGAACAAATAGTAAACGCGGCGGGTTTTGTTCTGCTTATGGCGCTCATGGTCTTTCTGATTTTTAAGGATACCTTTAATCTGCTGCGCTGAGGAGCCTTGTATGACTAAGCAAATCAAATGCGGGAATGTGCTCATAGGCGGGGGCGCGCCGCTGAGCATACAGTCCATGACCAATACGGACACAAGAGATGCGGAGGCGACTTTAGTCCAGATAGACAGGCTCGCAGAGGCGGGTTGTCAGATAGTGCGCTGCGCGGTTCCCGACATGGAGGCAGCGGCTTCACTTTCCGAAATCAAAAAACGCAGCCCTCTTCCCGTGGTTGCCGATATTCACTTCGATTACAGGCTTGCGATAGCCGCGATGGAGGCGGGAGCCGATAAGATAAGAATAAACCCCGGCAACATAGGCTCGGATGAAAGACTGGCAGCCGTTCTTGAAAAGGCTTCGGAGTTTCGCGTGCCCGTGCGCATAGGGGTAAATTCCGGATCGCTTGAGAAAAGCATTATTGCCAAGTACGGCGGGGTGAGCGCCGAAGGGCTTTGCGAGAGCGCTCTTAATGCCGCCGCCCGCTGCGAAGCCATGGGCTTTACCGACCTTGTCATATCCATAAAATCCGCGGATGTTCAGATGAACCACAAGGCCCATAAGCTGCTCGCAAAGAGCACGGAATACCCGATTCACATAGGTCTTACCGAGGCCGGAGCAGGAGCTATGGCTGAAATCAAAAGCGCCGTCGCTTTGGGAGCTCTTCTGCTCGAAGGCATAGGAGATACCATGAGGCTTTCCCTTACCGGCGACCCCGTTCGCGAGGTGGAGCTTGCGAAACGCATTCTTGCCGCCACCGGCATACGCCGCAGCGGAATAGACTTCGTGTCCTGTCCCGGCTGCGGTCGCACAAGGGTAGACCTTCCGAAGATAGCGGCGGAGGTGGAGCGCAGGCTCCGGCCGCTTTCGGAAAACCTGGCCTCGGAGGGACGCTTTCTGAGGGTCGCCGTCATGGGCTGCGAGGTAAACGGGCCGGGGGAGGCCAAATCCGCCGATTATGGCGTCGCCTGCGGCAAGGGCACGGGGCTTCTGATAGCAAAAGGTGAAGTTCTTTACACAGTTCCCGAAGAAGAAATCATTCCCGAATTGATTAAGCTTATAGAAAAATAATCCGATTTAATGAAGCCGGCGCTGTCGCAGCTTGCACCGCGGACACGCTCTCGCTAAACACGGGTGCCCCTGGCGGCACTAATGCATAGACAAAAATCAGCGAGCTGCGATTATAAAGTTTTTTACAAAAAAGCTTGATTTCCTCAAAAATACTGATATACTTCTATTGTTATAAGTTATTGCAAAGAGTGGCCGGGGGTCACTCTTTCGTTTTGCGAGGTGAAGAAATTGGCCGAAAGCAAAATTTCCGCGCTTGTGGAAAAGTGGATGAACGACTTTGAAAGAGCATCGGAATACGAGCTTTCCAGAAGCGAGTTCGTAAAAGAAGGAAGCAGCTGGTATCTGAGGGTCTTTATAGACAAGCTGGAGAACGGAGGCTACGGCCGCGTCGGCACGGACGACTGCGAACTCGTAAGCCGCTATCTGAGCGGAAAACTGGACGAAGCGGACCCCATAAACCGGAATTACATGCTGGAGGTTTCTTCTCCGGGGCTGGACAGACCCCTTATAAGCGACAAAGACTTTCTGCGTTTTACGGGGGAGCAGGTAGAGATAAGCCTCTATAAACCCGAACAGGGTTCCAAGTTCCATACCGGAAAATTGCTGGGTCGCTCGGAGGAAGCCGTCGTAATAGAAGGCGAGGACGGACAGGAAAAATCCTTTGCCCGCAGCGGCATAGCCAAGGTCAAGCTGTCGGTAATATTTTAAGAACAGGCTTAAGCTCTCGCGTTTGGGCGGGAAAAACAATACAGGAAGGGAAACAGTATGAACATCGAATTCATAGAAGCCGTTGAAGCGCTCGAAAGAGAAAAGCGCATCTCAAAAGAGATACTTATAGAAGCCATAGAGTCGGCCCTCGTTTCGGCATACAAGAAAAACTACGGAACCTCCCATAACGTCCGCGTCAGCATAGACAAGGACAACGGAGATATCGATGTCTTTATGAGGCGGGATATAGTGGAAGTGGTGGAGGATCCTTTCTCGCAGACCAGCCTCGAAGAGGCTCAGGAGATAGACCCCGAATACGAGCTGGGAGACATAATAGAGTATCAGGTCACGCCCAAGGACTTCGGGCGCATTGCCGCCCAGACCGCCAAGCAGGTCGTCGTTCAGAGGATAAGGGAGACCGAGCGCGGAATGATATACGACGACTACGTCAGCCGTCAGGGAGAGATAGTCGTCGGTACGGTGCAGAGGATAAGCAACGATGTCGTCTTTATCAACATGGGGCGTGCAGAGGGCATACTCTCCGCGAACGAGCAG
>DAONZO010000119.1:0-3810 GCA_035406945.1 Bacillota bacterium
CTTTGCAAACCTCGAGCGTCCAGCCCTTCCTGTCTTCGATCCTGCCGGTCTGTATGCCGGTTATGGTATCGAAGAGCTTCTGGCTGAGCGGGCCGACTTCGTTATCGTTTATTATCATGACGTCGTCGCCCCACTTAAGACGGCCGACGGCGGAGATGATGGCGGCCGTGCCCGTCCCCCAGATTTCCTCCAACTTCCCGGCCTTATGCGCGTCGGCTAATTCCCGGGCGGAAACCTTGCGCTCCTCGACCTCGTAGCCCATATCCCTGCAGAGCTCGATGACGGTGGCCCTGGTGATTCCGGGAAGAATGCTGCCCGCGAGCATGGGGGTGACTACTTTTCCGTCTATCTTAAAGAAAATGTTCATCGCGCCCACTTCTTCGACGTACTTTCTCTCAACACCGTCGAGCCACAGCACCTGACCGTAGCCGCCCTTATGGGCGAGATCCTGGGCAAGAATGCTGGCGGCGTAGTTGCCTCCGGTCTTTGCGGCGCCTATTCCGCCTCTGACCGCTCTTACGTACTCGTCTTCTATCCAGATTCCGACGGGCTTGAGTCCCTCGGGATAGTAGAGTCCGCTGGGTGAAAGAATTATGACGAACTTATAGGTGTTGGATTTTGAAACACCGAGGAAGGGGTCGACGGCTATAACAAACGGCCTTACATAAAGGGAGGTCCCCTTGCCTGTCGGTATCCAGTCCTTGTCTATTTCGACAAGGGTCGTAACAGCCTGAACAAAGTCTTCGACGGGTACGGGCGCCATGCACAGTCTCTCGCAGGAGTCGTACATTCTCCGGGCGTTTCTGTCGGGTCTGAAGAGCAGCACCCTGCCGTCCACCGCCTTGTATGCTTTGAGTCCTTCGAAGACCTCGAGGCCGTAGTGCAGAACGGAGCACGCCGGAGAAAGAGTCAGGGGGCCGTAGGGAACGATACGGGCGTCGTACCAGCCCTTTTCGGGGGCGTAGTCCATTACGAACATGTGGTCCGTAAATAGGCGTCCGAACTTAAGCGCTTCATCTTTTCCGGGCTTGGCCTTCGGGTTTTCGTTACGAGTTACTTTTATGTTGAGCATTTTTTACTCCCTTCTGAAGCTCTGCGGCTCCTACTGCTCTGCCATTGCTTTATAAGTTAAATATTTTTCTTTAGCCATTTCTTCCGCCCGCGCCAGCAGCACCTTTGCTTCGTCGGGGAAGGTGCGTTCGAGCGCGGCGTATCTCACTTCGCCCATGAGGAATTCTCGAAGCGGAACGCTCGGTGCCCTTGAATCGAGCATGAACGGATTCTTGCCTTCTTCCTTCAGGCGCGGGTCGTATCTGTAAAGGAACCAGTACCCCGAATCCACCGCCAGCTTGGATTCCTGCTGCGCATAGGCCATGCCCTTGACTATTCCGTGATTTATGCAAGGCGCATAGGCTATTATAAGCGAAGGTCCGTTGTATTCCCCGGCCTCTTTCAGCACTTTTACAAGGTGCGCGGGGTTTGCACCTAGGGCGACCGAGGCGACGTAGACGTTGCCGTACTGCATCGCGAGCATGCCCAGATCCTTCTTGCCGGTCTTCTTTCCGGAAGAGGCGAACTGCGCGACGGCGCCTATGGGCGTAGCCTTGGACGACTGCCCTCCGGTGTTGGAGTAGACTTCCGTATCGACTACTAAAATGTTGACGTCCACGCCCTGGGCGAGCACGTGGTAGAGACCGCCGTAGCCGATGTCGTAGGCCCAGCCGTCGCCGCCGTACATCCACATGGACTTCTTGCTCAGATGCTCGCTGTTCTCCAGGAACTCTTTGCCTTCTTCGCCGGCCTTCCCGGCGGCGGCGATTACGGCATTCGCTCTTTCAAAGGTTCCGTCGTCTTTGCTTAAGCCGTCGAGCCAGGCTCTGAGGGCTTCTTTAAGCTCGGCATTTTTGCCGCTTTCGAGTATCCTTTCGGCTTCGATTGCAAGGCGCTCCCTTTGCTGCTGAACCGCAAGGCACATTCCCAAGCTGAACTCCGCGTTGTTTTCGAAGAGCGAATTGGAAAACGCGGGGCCGCGTCCTTCCTTGTTTGCGGTATAAGGCACGCAGGGACAGGCGGCTCCCCAGGCCTGAGTACAGCCGGTGGCGTTCGCGACGAACATTCTGTCTCCGAAGAGCTGGGTCATCAGCTTCATGTACGGGGTCTCGCCGCAGCCGGCGCAGGCGCCCGAAAACTCGAGCAGGGGCTGCTTGAACTGGCTGCCTTTGACCGTGTACTTGTCGAACGGAAGCTCCTTGTCAGAGACGCTAAGAGCATAGTACCAGTTGTCCATTTCGTGCATCTGGCTTTCGAGAGGCTCCATTCGCAGGGCCTTTTCCCTGGAGGGGCAGACCTGGGCGCAGGAGCCGCAGCCAACGCAGTCTAAGGGGTCGACCTGAATGCTGAACTGATATTCTTCCATGCCTTTGCCCCTTGCGGCGCTCATCTTGCAGCCCGCCGGAGCCTTCGCGGCCTCGTCGGCGCTTAGAACGAAGGGCCTTATGGAAGCGTGCGGGCAGACCAGGCTGCACTGATTGCACTGAATGCAGTTTTCGGGAAGCCATACGGGAACATAGCTTGCAGTTCCTCTCTTCTCGTACCTGGATGTTCCGAGCGGCACGGTGCCGTCGGCATGGTCTACGAAGGCGCTTACGGGTATGTCGTCGCCTTTTTGCGCGTTTACCGGCCTGAGAATATTCTTGATATATTCCGGCTCGTCGACGGATTCCGGCGTCTCATCCTTCGCGTCTTTCCAGCTCGCAGGAATCTCGACCCTGACGGCTCCGTCAATGCCTCTGTCGACGGCGGCGCAGTTCATAGCTAAAACCTCATCCCCTTTGCGGGCGTAGCTTTCCTCTATGGATTCCTTCATGTACTTTACGGCATCGTCTATCGGAAGAACGCCGGAAAGCTTGAAGAACGCGGCTTGAAGCACCGTATTGGGTCTGTTTCCGAGACCTATGCTTTCCGCGATGCTGCTCGCGTCTATTATGTAAAATTCGATATCGTTTGCGGCAAGCGTTCTTTTTACCTTTGCGGGGAGTCTGCTTTCGAGTTCCCCGCCCTTCCAGTTGCAGTTGAGCAGGAAGGTTCCGCCCTTTTTAAGCTCGGAAACTATTTCGTACTTGTCGAGATAGGACTGGTTGTGGCAGGCGACGAACTCGGCCTTGTTGACCAGATAGCTCGAGCGTATAGGGCTCTTTCCGAATCTTAAGTGAGACTTGGTTACGCCGCCGGACTTCTTGGTGTCGTACTCGAAGTAGGCCTGAACGTATTGATCGGTGTTGTCTCCTATAATCTTTATGGAGTTCTTGTTCGCTCCGACGGTGCCGTCCGAGCCGAGTCCCCAGAACTTGCAGCTTATGCAGTCTGCGCTTCCGGTATTGACATAATCGCCGACCGGAAGCGAAAGGTGAGTTACGTCGTCGTTAATGCCGACGGTGAAGTGATTCTTGGGCTCCGCGAGCTTCATATTGTCGAAAACCGCTATCATCTGAGCGGGGGTCACATCCTTGGATGAAAGACCGTATCTTCCGGCATAGATGCAAGGCGCGTTCTTTCTGTTGACCAGAACGGAGCAGACGTCCGCGTGGAGGGGCTCGCCGAAGGCGCCGGGCTCCTTTGTCCTGTCGAGCACGGTGACTCTCTTTGCGCTCTTAGGCAGAGCATTAAGGAAGTGCTCCGCGGAGAAGGGTCTGTACAGGTGAACCTGAATAAATCCGCACTTTTCGCCCTTGGCGTTGCAATAGTCGACTACTTCCGTCAGGGTGTCGCAAACGGAGCCCATGGCGATGACCACATGCTCCGCGTCGGGGT
>DAONZO010000120.1:0-3783 GCA_035406945.1 Bacillota bacterium
GTGCGGATACTGGCACCTCTACAGATTCAACCCGACCCTTGCGGCTCAGGGCAAGAATCCGTTCATTCTCGACAGCAAGGAGCCCAAGGGCAGCTTCAGAGACTTCATTATGGACCAGGTGCGCTACAGCTCGCTGCAGCAGGAGTTCCCGGAAACTGCCGAGGGTCTCTTCCGCTATGCCGAGGAGAGCGCCAGGGAAAGATACGAAGGCTACAGGAAGATGGCCGAATAGCTCTTCAAAGAGCGTTAAACCCTCTAAAACAGGGCCCGCCGCAAGGCGGGCTCTTTATTGAAGAGGCTCTTAATGCTTGACTAGCTTCGCATTTATGAATATACTAAGATATTATGTTTAACGGCAAAAAGTTTTTGTTCAGAGGAAGTAATATGTATAAGAATTTATCCGACAAACCCATTGCTCAGGTGCAGATGGAACAGGCAAACAAGTGGCAGGAAGAAGGGCTGCTCGACAGATGCGTAAGCGAACGTGAGGGCTGTCCAAACTTCATTTTCTACGAAGGACCTCCGACGGCAAACGGCAAGCCCGGCATACATCACGTTCTTTCAAGAACGCTGAAAGACTCCGTGCTTCGCTACAAGACCATGCGGGGTTACAGAGTCGGCAGAAAGGCCGGCTGGGACACTCACGGCCTCGCCGTCGAGATAGAGGTGGAAAAACAGCTCGGTTTTAAGGGAAAACAGGATATAGAAAGCTACGGCATGAAGGAGTTCAACGAAAAATGCCGCGAATCCGTTTTTTCCTATGAAAAGCTCTGGCGCGAGATGACTCACCGCATGGGCTATCTCGTCAATATGGACGAACCCTACATTACTCTGGATAACGACTATATAGAAACTTGCTGGTGGATTATAAAGGAATTCTTTAAGGCGGGCCTCATCTACGAAGGCCACAAGATACTGCCTTACTGCCCGCGCTGCGGAACGGGGCTGGCTTCGCACGAGGTTGCTCAGGGCTACAAGAACGTAAAGGTCAATACTCTCATCGTTTCCTTCAAATCCAAGAGCGAAGAGAACACCTACTTCTTAGCGTGGACGACCACGGCGTGGACTTTGGCAGCCAACGTCGCCATTTCCGTAGGTCCGGATATAGACTACGTTAAGGCCGAGCAGAACGGCAAGTTCTATTATGTGGCCAAGGCTCTGGCGGAGAAGGTGCTTTCGCCGCAGGGAGAATACAGAATAGTTGCCGAGATGAAGGGCAAAGACTTGGAGTACATGGAGTACGAACAGCTCATGCCCTTTGTCGAGGTCGACAGAAAGGCGTTTTTCGTGACCTGCATGGACTATGTGAGCACGGAGGACGGTACCGGCATAGTTCACACCGCTCCCGCCTTCGGAGAAGACGACTACGTCTGCGGCAGACAGTACGGACTTCCCGTTGTAAATCCGGTTGACGAAGAGGGCAAATATACCGCGACGCCATGGAAGGGCCGTTTCATTATGGAAGACGGTCTTGACATCGAGATAATGAAGTATCTCGCTTCCGAAGACAAGGTGTATTCCAAGGAGAAATTAGAGCATAACTATCCTCACTGCTGGCGCTGCCATACCCCCCTTGTGTATTACGCAAATCCCTCCTGGTACATAGAGATGACCAAGCTCAAGGATCAGCTTGTCGCAAACAACAAGAGCGTCAACTGGTATCCGGAGCATGTCGGAGAAGGCCGCTTCGGGAATTGGCTCGCCGATGTCAAGGACTGGGCAATTTCAAGAAGCCGTTTTTGGGGTACTCCGATAAACATATGGCGCTGCGGGTGCGGACATCTGGAATCCGTAGGCTCCCGCGCGGAACTGGTCGAAAAAGCCATAGAGGATATAGACGAAAGCATAGAGCTTCATCGTCCCTACGTGGATGAAGTGCACATAAAATGTCCGAAGTGCGGAAAACCCATGAGCAGAATACCCGAGGTCATGGACTGCTGGTTCGACAGCGGGGCTATGCCTTTTGGCCAGATACATTATCCGTTTGAGCATAAGGAAGATTTCGACACCGAGTACTTCCCTGCGGACTTCATATGCGAAGGCATAGACCAGACGAGAGGCTGGTTCTATTCTCTGATCGCCATATCCACCTTCATCAAGGGGAAATCCCCATACAGGAACGTGCTCGTCAACGACCTTGTTTTGGACAAGGAAGGCAAGAAGATGAGCAAGCACATAGGCAACACCGTCGATCCGTTCGTGCTCTTCGACAAGTACGGCGCCGACGCTACCCGCTGGTACATGATGCATGTGTCGCCGGTATGGTTTCCGACGCGCTTCGACGAGGACGGCCTTATAGACGTTCAGGGCAGGTTCTTCGGAACATTGCGCAACGTGTACAATTTCTTTACGCTGTACGCCAATAACGATGAAATAGACGCCTCGCATTGCTTTGTGGACTACGCCGAAAGACCGGAGTTGGATCGCTGGATACTGTCGCGCTACAACAGGGTGGTCGCCGAGGTCATCGCGGCAATGGATGCCTACGACCACAACAGGACGGTGCATCTGCTTCAGGACTTTGTGGTGGAAGACCTCTCAAACTGGTATATAAGGAGAGCCCGCCGCCGTTTCTACGCCGACGGTTTGGATCCCGACAAGAAGAGCGTATATGCCACCACTTACGAGGTTCTCTGCGGAGTGGCAAAACTGATAGCTCCCTTTGCTCCGTTCATATCGGATGAGCTCTATATTAACCTCACCGGAGAGGATTCCGTACACCTGGCGGCATATCCGGTCAGCGACCCCGCCTTGGCGGATCCCGAGCTGGAAAAGCGAATGGATCTCGTTCGCAGCATAGTCAACATGGGGCGCGGAATAAGAGAAAAGTCGCGTATAAAGGTGCGTCAGCCTCTCTCCGAGCTTCTGGTCGACGGAAGCTACGAGGACTCCATATCTTATATGGCGGGCCTCATAAAAGAAGAACTGAATGTAAAGAACATAGTCTTCGAAAAGGATATGGACACCTATTTGAACTATGCTCTTAAACCCGACTTCCGTGTTGCGGGCCCCTTGCTCGGCGGAAAGATTAAGGCCTTCGGAGCCGCCATATCGAAGCTCGCCCCCAAAGAAGTTATGCAGAGTCTTGAACGCGACGGCAAGATAGTGCTTGAACTGAACGGCGAGGCCACGGACATAACGGCGGAGATGGTCAGCATTTCCGTTTCCGCGAAGGAGGGCTTTACCGCGGCGTTGGAAAACGGTCTGTCCGTGATACTCGATACCACCGTAAGTCCGGAGCTCGAGCGGGAGGGCCTTGCCAGGGAACTCGTTTCCAAGGTGCAGCAGATGCGCAAGCAGAAGGCCTTTAATATGACCGACCGCATAAGTGTAAGGATAGAGGCCGATGAAGCCGTTGCAGGGGCTGTGGAGGCCTTCAGGGAGTATATATGTTCCGAGGTCCTGGCCGACGAATTGGGAGAAGGTACGGGGCTTGAAATTTTCGATCTCAACGGCCACAAGACCGGAATATACATAGAAAGAATATAGATAGGATTTCCGTGCGGAAATCCGTAAAGCGGGCGGCGTAGTGTATACGCCGCCCGCTTTCTACTATATATGGAAGAGGCTAAAGAATTTTAAAAATAATTAACTTGTTTTTAAAAAAGACTTGATTTTTAACGGTTTTATGGTATTATATTGAATTGCGCACGGCTTTCGGCTCAGGCGGCTGAAAGCGACGCAAGTCTCGATTTTCGGACCATGCGGAAAAACTTTCGCAAACGGGAAAAAAGTTGTTGACAAGCGTTGAGTGCGGAGATATAATCTCAAATGTTCCGCGTC
>DAONZO010000121.1:0-3783 GCA_035406945.1 Bacillota bacterium
AGGAACGTATGGTTACAAAAGCGGATTTTTTTGTGAATATAAGAATGCTGTAAGCTATCAGAAAATAAGGCAGAGCATAGGAAACCCTGCCGAAAAGACCGAAGAAAAGAGTCTGCACAAACTGCCCCACAGCCCCCGTAGCGGAGGTCTGGAGGCTCACTATCAAAAATATGCTTATCGCTATGAGAATAATGGCGATTATCTCATCGTGTATGGCGCGTTTTCTCATTAGCTCTTCGCGCGTCAGCTGCTCTTTCATCTGCAGCTTGTCCTTTTCCTCGGGACTTGCGCTTTTTCTTGTCCTTCCGGCGGAACTGTTGTTGCGACCCTTTTGCGAAGCCATCGTGACATCCTTTCAAAGAAGCGTTGCAAACCATCATTTATCAAGATATTGTATCATAAAGACGTACGTCATACAAGTAGTATGGGGAACAGCTTAAAGCGTACTTATGGCTTTGTCTATGTTTGCCGCAAGTTCTTCCGGACTGCCGTCGTTGTATATCACAAAATCCGCGAGGGCCGCTTTCCGCGCCTCCTCCATCTGATGCCTCATGCGCGCACGCGCCGCTCTCCTGCTTATTCCGTCTCTCTTCATGACGCGCTCAACCCGCAGCTTTTCTCCGGCGCTCACGCACCACACCCTGTCGCACAGCCTTTCCCATCCCGCCTCGTACAAAAGAGGGATCTCGACCATTATGTGCCTTTCGGGGTCTTCGGCGCGCAGTTCGTCTATACGTTTCAAGAGCTCTTTTTCTATGGCCGGATGAACTATAGAATTCAGTAAATTGGTGTTTTTTTCGCTGCCGAACACCTTGTCCGCAAGCAGCTTGCGCTTGAGACTGCCGTCCGAGCTGTCCAATATATCGTCGCCGAAGGCTTCGGCAAGCTCTCTTAGAACTTCGGAGCCCGGAAGCATTATCTCTCTGGACACGGCATCCGCGCTCAAAACCGGCAGACCTCTGCCCTCAAGTATGGCTATTGCGACGCTCTTGCCGGAGCCTATGCCCCCCGTTATTCCTACAACCATGTACTGCCCTCTTAATATCGTTCTACCTGTAAACAGGATTATTTCAACTCATACCAATTGTCTCCCTCTTCCATGGAGACATCGAGTTTAACCTTGAGTTCCGCGGCGCTTTGCATGCATTCCCGTAAGATTTCCTTGGTCCTGTCCTTTTCGCTTTTGTGAGCCTGGATTATCAGCTCGTCGTGCACCTGAAGAATCAGCCTGGATTTGGGACATTCCCGTTGCAAGGCTTCGTAGACCTTTATCATGGCGAGCTTAATTATATCGGCCGCACTGCCCTGTATGGGCGTGTTCATGGCCAGGCGCTCGCCCAGCTGACGCACCATGAACTGCGCCGCCCTTATCTCGGGAATTTCGCGCCTTCTGCCGAACAGCGTCCGCGATACGCCCGTTCGCCTGCATTCGGCTACCGCCTCGTCCATAAAGCGGCGCACATGCTGAAAACGTTGAAAATAATCCTCTATGTAACGTTCGGCCTGCCTGCGGCTTATGGTCAGTTCGCTCGCGAGCCCGAAGCCGCTCATCCCGTATATGACCCCGAAATTAACAGCCTTTGCGTCGGAACGCATCTGCGGGCTCACCTCGCTCTGGGGGACCCCGAATATCTTTGCGGCGGTTTCTCTGTGAATATCCAGCCCGTCGTTAAAGGCCTTTATGAGCGTGGGGTCTTCGGACATATGAGCGAGCACGCGAAGCTCAATCTGGGAATAGTCCGCACCCACCAGACAATAGTCCTCGGACTCCGCGCTAAAGGCCCTTCTCAGCTGACGTCCGTATTCCTGCCTTACCGGTATGTTCTGCAAGTTCGGCTCCGTGCAGCTTATCCTTCCTGTGGCCGTGACCATCTGCTGAAAATGAGCGCGTATCTTTCCGTCCGGATTTATGAGCGGCAGCAGGCCCTCAACATATGTGGAGTTCAGTTTGCTCAGGGTTCTGTACTCCAATATCTTTTCGATTATCGGGTGAAATCCGCTCAGCTTGGACAAGACCTCCGCGCTGGTGGAATAACCCGTCTTGGTCTTTTTCGAAGCGGGCAGCCCCAGTTTTTCGAAGAGTATGCCGCCGAGCTGCTGGGGAGAGTTGATGTTGAATACCTCTCCGGCAAGACCGTGTATCTCGCTTTCGAGGGCCAGTATCCCCTGCTTAAGGTCTTCGCCGAAGTCCTTAAGAAATGTCCTATCAACGCTTATACCCTCGGCCTCCATGGATGCGAGGACCTTGCATAGCGGAAGCTCTATGTCGTAGTAGACTTTGGAAAGGCCGAAGCTCTCTATCTCCGCCGTCTGGTCCTCGGCGAGCCTGCGCATAAGTTCCAGTTGTTCCTTTTCTCGGCTTATCTCTCCCTCGCTTATTCCGGCGCAAAGAGAAAACATGTCCTGTTGGGCTTCCTGAACGGGCGCCTGCACATGATAGCGCTCTAAAAGTATTGCCGCGAGCTCTTTCGATCTTCCGCTCGGAGAAATTACGTATTCGGCTATCGCGCAGTCGAAGGCGGTCTCAAGTCCCGAAACATCGGCTCCCATGCTGTACAGCAGATAATAAAGCCTTCCCAAATCAAAACCGCAAAGCTTAAGCGTTTTGCCGCTCAAAAGAGAAAGCAGCTCTCCGGATACATCTCCGTCGCTGTGCGCGTGGAAACCGTTCTCACCCACATAGAAAAAGGCCGTGGGAGAAGGCTTGTCAACATGCGAATCTCCACCCTTAAGGCTTATCCACATCTGTCCGTCCGAAACAGGCTTGGACTCCGCCTCAAATAACGGCAAGGCAATCTGTTCATCCGCGGAGGAATCCGCCGCGCTGCGAGCTGTCGCCGCGGCCGGTCTTCGGCTCAGCTCTTTAAGAAAGCTGTTGAACTCCAATTTAGAGTACAGCTCTATGAGCTCCGGAAGGTTTTCAGGTTTTAGCCTGCAATCTTCAAGCCCGTAGTCTACGGGAACGCTTCGGACAATTGTGGCGAGGCGTTTGCTCATAAGAAGGCTCGTAATATTTTCTTCTATGGCGCTTCTTATCCTTGCGCTTTCCACCTGCTCGATGTTCGCAATTATATTTTCTATGGAGCCGAACCGCTGTATCAGCTTAATCGCGGTTTTTTCGCCAACTCCCGGCACCCCGGGTATGTTGTCTGAGGGATCGCCCCGCAAAGCCTTATAATCTATAAACTGCTCGTGATCAAAACCGTATTCCTCCATCATCGCGGCATCGTCGTAGAGCATGAATTCGCTTATTCCCTTTTTGGTGATTATTACCGAGGTTTTGTCCGTCGCAAGCTGCAGGGCATCTCTGTCTCCGGTAATTACAAAGGCGGAGATTCCCGCCTCTTCGGACATGGCGCAGGTGGTGCCTATGATGTCGTCGGCCTCAAAACCGTCCATCTCGAAGCGGGATATGCCCATGGCGTCCAATATCTCCTTAAGGACCGGAATTTCCATGGCGAGCTCGGGAGGCATTTTGCGCCTTCCGGCCTTGTATTCGCTGTATTCGTCGTGCCTGAAGGTTGGCCCCTTGCGATCGAAAGCCACCAGCATGTGGGTGGGCTCATAGTCGGCGCGTATTTTAGAAAGCATGCGCAAAAAACCGTATATCCCCTGCGTGTACATGCCGTCCCTTGTTATCATGGGGCGCTGAATGGCGTAATAGGCCCGGTTTATTAAACTGTTGCCGTCGATAATGACTATTTGTTCTTTCATATCGAATCTCCAAAAAAAGAAAATAATCCTTTACAAAATTTTACAGCAAAAAAAATTGCGATTCCAGTT
>DAONZO010000122.1:0-3782 GCA_035406945.1 Bacillota bacterium
AGGGCATCCTGCGAGCAAGCGACATCCTCTGCGAGGTCATGATACGCACTGGCCTCGACGTGAAGAAGAGTGAAGTTCACGGCATGGCCCAGCGCGGCGGCTGCGTGACAAGCCACGTCCGCTACGGAACGTGCGTCCATTCACCCATCGCCAAGAAGGGCGATGTGGGGATCCTGATCGCCTTCGAGAAGATGGAGGCCGTGCGCTACGCGAACTTCCTTAAGCCCGGCGGAATCGCCGTAATAAACGACTACGAGATAGTTCCCATGAGCGTTGCGACCGGTCTTGCCGAGTATCCCGAGGGCACCATAGAGGCCATGGAGAACAACTTTAAGATTATCAGAATCAAGGCTGCCGATATCGCCATGGAGCTTGGGAACCCCAAGTGCATGAACGTCGTGCTCTTCGGAGCCATGGTAAGGGCTCTGGGCATGGATAAGGTAGATTGGGAAGAAATACTGCGCGAGCAGCTCAGCCCCAGTATACTCGACATTAACCTCAAGGCCTTTAACGCCACAAGGTAGACTGGAGAAAGGAGAACATCAATGCTAAATCAGCAAGCCCTTTATTACGGAAAGGTAAAGAGCGGCATACGCCAGCTCTTCGAGATAGGCAGAGAAAAAAAGAGGATCTTCGGCGAGGAAAACGTTTTTGACTTCAGTCTCGGCAACCCAAGCGTACCGCCGCCGGAGGAGGTGAAGGCGGCCTTTCTGGACGCTCTGGAAACTCAGGCCCCGCTTTCTTTGCACGGCTATACCACGGCTCCCGGAGACAACGAGTGTCGCGACGCGATAGCGAAAGACTTTACGGAACGCTACGGCGAGGAGTTCACCCGCTGGAATTTCTACATGACCTGCGGAGCCACAGCCGCCATCATATCCTGCTTAAAGGCCTTTGTTACGGGGCCGGAGAGCGAGGTTGTGGTTCTGGCCCCGTATTTTCCGGAGTACCGCACTTTTATAGACAGCTGCGGAGCCAAGACCATAGTGGTCCCTCCGGATTTTGAAAGCTTTCAGATAAACCTTGCGGCTCTTGAGGATAAGCTTACGGTCAACACCCGCTGCGTAATAATCAACACGCCCAACAATCCGACGGGCGTCATATATACGCGCGAAAACCTGGAAGGAATGGCCGAGATACTAAGGGCGAAGAGCAAGGAATTCGGGCATCCCATATATGTCATCAGCGACGAGCCGTACAGAGAGCTGGTCTACGGCGATTGCGAGCTTCCGTTTATTCCGCGGATATATAATAACACCATCATATGCTATTCGTTCAGCAAGTGCCTGTCTATACCCGGCGACCGCATAGGCTATATGTGCGCGCCTTCCTGTATGGATGATGTGGACGACGTTATGGCGGCCACCGCGGGCGCGGCAAGGTGCTTCGCCTATGTGTGCGCACCGGCCATAATGCAGCAGGTCATAAAGCGCTGCGCGGCGGTGAGGCCCGATCTCGCGCCCTACGAGTTCAACCGCGCTCTTATTTACGAAGGCCTTACGAAGATAGGCTACGAGTGCGTATATCCGGACGGAGCCTTCTATCTCTTCATTAAAGCTCCCAACGGAAATTCCAAGCTCTTCTCCGCCATGGCGCAGGACGAAAACCTGCTGATAGTTCCGGCGGACGAGTTCGGCTGTCCCGGCTACCTCAGAGTTTCTTACTGCGTGGATGCGGATATGATAGAAAGCTCTCTTCCGGTTTTCCAAAAGGTTTTCGAACGCTGCAAAAACCGCTAAGAATGCGCTAATTTTGAATTTTTACCTTGCTTTTAGATTTCCTCTGTGCTAAACTACTTTGGTCATAACACATTTGGGAGGTACAGAGAATTGAAGACAGCTCTTCTTATAATATTAGGTATAGCGTCAATCGTGCTCATAGCAAGCATACTGTTCCAATCCGGCAACAGCGCAGGTCTTTCCGGCTCCATCGGAGGCGGAGCGGAACAGCTCTTCGGGAAGAAGAAGAGCAAGGGCTATGACGAATTGCTCGCGAAGGTAACGGCAGTCGCGTCGCTTATTTTCATAGTGATTGCGCTCGTGCTCGTTGCCATAGAATAAAGCGCTATACGCAGACGAAATTTAATCCTGTTTTATCAGTGTAAGAGACTCTGCCAGGCGCGGTGTCTCTTGCATTTTAGTATTTTTCAGCAATTATTATCAATCAGGGAGGATCAAATGAATCAAGTACTTCTTTTCGTACCTCCCGTCGTTGGAATCGCGGCCCTGGTCGTGGCTTTCGGCCTCGCGAAGTGGGTTGGCAGCGTCAACGCGGGAACGGATCGCATGAAGGAAATCGCGGGCTTTATTCAAGAGGGAGCTATGGCTTTCCTCAAGAAAGAGTATCAGACTATGATAGTTGTAGTCATAGTTTTGACTCTCTTGCTGGGCTTCGCTATCAACTGGGTGACGGCCATACTTTTTGTGTTCGGCGCTCTCTTTTCCGTACTTGCCGGTTACTTCGGCATGGCGGTCGCGACAAAGGGCAACGTCCGTACCGCGGCAGCCGCAATGGACGGCGGAATGAACAAAGCTCTTAAGGTTGCCTTCCGCTCCGGCTCCGTCATGGGGCTCTGCGTAGTAGGTCTCGGAATTTTAGGCGTCGGCGCGGCTTACGCCATACTCAGCCCCGAACTTGCCAAAGAGTGCCTTACCGGATTCGGTCTCGGCGCTTCCTCCATGGCTCTTTTCGGCCGTGTTGGCGGCGGCATCTATACCAAAGCTGCCGACGTAGGCGCGGACCTTGTAGGCAAGGTCGAGGCGGGCATACCCGAAGACGATCCCCGCAACCCCGCGGTCATTGCCGACAACGTAGGCGACAACGTAGGCGACGTAGCCGGAATGGGCTCCGACCTCTTCGAGTCCTATGTCGGATCAATAATCTCCTGCATGACTCTGGCCTTTGCGTCATCTTTCATATACGAATCCGCCAAGGGCGCGATATTCCCCCTCATAATTTCCGCGGTCGGAATAATAGCTTCCGTGGTAGGAATTCTTTCCGTAAAGGGCGACGAAAAGTCCAACCCCGCCAGGTCTTTGAACATAGGGACTTACCTTGCGGCCATACTTGCCGCCGTGGTTTCCGCCGTTTTGTCCAAGCTCTTCTTTGACAATTATACCTGTGCCATAGCGGTCATCTCCGGCCTCGTAGTCGGAACCCTCATAGGCAAGATTACGGAAGTCTACACCTCTTCCGACTATAAGAGCGTCAAGCACATAGCCGACGAGTCTCAGACCGGCGCCGCAACAACCATAATCAGCGGTTTCGGCATAGGAATGCTCTCCACCGTTTGGCCCATGATTTTTATATGTATAGGAATAATCGTCGCTTACTATGCCGCCGGTCTCTACGGCATAGCTCTTTCCGCCGTCGGAATGCTCTCCACCGCGGGAATAACCATAGCGGTCGACGCCTACGGCCCCGTCTCCGACAACGCGGGCGGAATAGCCGAGATGGCCGAGCTTCCGGACGATGTGCGCGAGATTACCGATACTCTCGACTCCGTAGGAAACACCACCGCGGCCATAGGCAAGGGCTTCGCGATTGCGTCCGCGGCTCTTACCGCGCTCGCCCTCTTCGTATCCTATTCAGAGGTGGTCGGTCTTAAAGCCATAGACCTGCTCAACCCCATGGTCATAGTCGGCCTCTTCCTCGGCGCGACTCTGCCCTTCATGTTCAGCGCCTTTACGATGAACGCCGTCGGCAGGGCTGCCAACAAGATGATACAGGAAGTCAGGAATCAGTTTAAGGCCGATCCCGGAATCATGGCCGGAACATCCAAG
>DAONZO010000123.1:0-3782 GCA_035406945.1 Bacillota bacterium
GTGATAGAGAGCTACGCCGCAAGCGAGAGGCTGCCTTAAATGAAGCCTTTAATCATGTTTCTGGCGATGCTGCTCTTGTTTGTAAGCTTTCTCGCCTTTTCTTCGGACATGGACAATTATGTAAAACTTCAGGCTCATCTCAAAGCCCTTGCGGAAGAATGTGCCTGCGGAAGCTCGCTGTTTACCGAGGAAGCCGAATATGCGGAAGGGCGGGTCGTGATAGACGAAAGCGCCGCCGAGAGCTACATAGGCTTTATGCTGAGGCAGGCCGAACGCAGCATGCCTCAGTTTTCCGGCGCAAGTCTTTCGGCCGAGTTTACGTTCTACGACGACGTCAAGGGCTATGACGGCGCCCTCGACTACGGCCTTGCCGTCGGAAGACCCGGTGCCGTCGTGACAATTACTTATACCGGCAAAGACCTCTTCCGCCTGCCTTTCTTTACGCTGAAAACGCTCGAAAGAACCGCTGCCTACCAGTGGGAAGAGTAATCAAAATTGCATCGTGAGGCGAAGCTGCAATTTTACACGAGGAATAGTTTCCTCGTGTTTTATTTTACCTGTGTTTTGTGGTACACTATATTGTCGGAGGAATACATGTAAATGAGAGTAGACAAGTACCTGAAAGTATCAAGACTTATAAAACGGCGGACCGTTGCGCACGACGCCTGCGAGCAGGACCGCATATTCATAAACGGGAAGCAGGTTAAGCCTTCCGCGCAGCTTAAGATAGGCGACGAGATACGCATAGTCTTCGGAACTTCGGAGATGAAAGTGCGCGTGCTTTCCATGCCCGAACACGTAAGAAAAGAAGATGCCTGCAAGCTCTACGAGATTGTAGACTGAAGCGGCGGGGGAACTGCTATTTAATATGCTTAAAAAGACCGGCAAATTCAATCTGAAAGCCCCGTTCAGCATGACGGGAGACCAGCCTCAGGCTGTGGAAAAATTAGTGGCGGGAGCCAGAGCGGGAGCAAAGTATCAGACCCTGCTCGGCGTAACCGGCTCGGGCAAGACCTTTACCATGGCCAACGTCATACAGCAGCTTCAAAAGCCCACTCTTGTAATATCCCATAACAAGACCCTGGCGGCCCAGCTCTGCGGGGAGTTTAAGGAATTCTTCCCCGACAGCGCGGTGGAATACTTCGTATCCTACTACGACTACTACCAGCCCGAGGCCTATGTCCCCTCCACGGACACCTACATAGAAAAGGACTCGGACGTAAACGAAGAGATAGACCGCCTCAGGTATTCCGCAACAGCCGCCCTTGCGGAGAGGAACGACGTCATAATCGTGGCGTCGGTCTCCTGCATTTACGGCCTTGGAAGCCCCATAGATTACGAAAACCAGATGCTTTCACTGCGTCCGGGAATGACTAAGAGCCGGGGCGAGATACTCGGAAAGCTGGTCGACATACAGTACGTCAGGAACGATATAGGCTTTGAACGCGGGACATTTCGCGTAAGAGGCGACATAATAGACATCATATCTGCAGGTTCCGAGAACGCTATAAGGATAGAACTCTTCGGAGACGAGATAGAGTCCGTAAGAGAGCTTAACCCCCTTACGGGCGAAATTCTGGCAAACCGCAGCCACGCGGCGATATTTCCGGCATCTCACTACAGCACGTCAAAGGAAAAAATGCAAAGAGCCCTCGTCACCATAGAGGAGGAGCTTGCGGAACGCCTCGTATGGCTGCGCGACAGGGGCAAGCTCTTAGAGGCTCAGCGCCTCGAACAGCGCACCCGCTACGACCTCGAAATGATGCGCGAAATCGGAAGCTGCAAGGGCATAGAGAACTATTCGCGCCACATAGTCGGCAATCCGCCGGGAGCGATGCCGTACACTTTGATAGACTATTTTCCACAGGACTTTCTCATATTCATAGACGAGTCGCACGCCATGCTCCCGCAGCTTCGGGCCATGGCAAACGGCGACAGGGCCCGCAAGACTTCTTTAGTGGATTACGGCTTCCGTCTGCCTTCGGCGCTTGATAACAGACCCCTGCGATTTGAGGAATTCGAAGGCAAGATAAATCAGATAATATACGTCAGCGCCACCCCCGCCGCCTACGAAAAGGAAAAGGCGGGCGGAATAAGCGCTCAGCAGCTGATAAGGCCCACGGGCCTTTTGGACCCTTCGATAGAGGTGATTCCCACCGATGGTCAGATAGACCACCTTCTCGGGGAGATAAACAAGGAGGTCGGCAAAGGCTTTCGCGTTTTAGTCACCACTCTTACCAAGAAGATGGCGGAAAGTCTCAGTGCCTACCTTCAGAGCCTGGGCATCAGGGTAAAGTACATGCACTCCGACATAGATACCCTGGAGCGCAACGAGATACTAAGGGACCTTCGTCTCGGCGAGTTCGACGTGCTCGTGGGCATAAACCTGCTTCGGGAAGGCCTCGACCTTCCGGAGGTTTCCCTCGTCGCCATATTAGACGCCGACAAAGAGGGCTTCCTGCGCACGGAGACCTCCCTTATACAGACGGTCGGAAGAGCTTCGCGCAACGCCGAAGGGCGGGTCATAATGTACGCTGATCGGATAAGCGAGGCCATGCGCGCAGCCATAGACGAAACCGACAGAAGAAGAGATATACAGCGCAGCTACAACGAAGAGCACGGCATTACGCCGCAGACGGTAAAAAAAGCGGTAAGAGACGTAATAGAAGTTACCAGTCGGGTGGAGGAGGCTCTGGAGATATTGCGCGACAAGCCGCCGATAGAGATGACAAAGGCCGAGCTTGCGGACTACGCTAAGCGTCTTGAAAAAGAGATGAAGGAGGCTGCCAAGAATCTTGAATTCGAAAAGGCTTCCATATTCAGAGACAGGCTCTTCGAGATAAGAGCCTCAATCAGCTGAGCGGCGGCCCGAAGGAGGAACTCGCCAAACGGCTGAAATATATATAATATGCACGGGAGATATTTTTAGCAGATGCACAAGAATCTGGTCATTAAGGGCGCAAGGGCCCATAACCTTAAGAACATAGATGTAACCATACCGAGGGACAAGCTGATTGTGGTAACCGGGATTTCCGGTTCCGGAAAGTCCTCCCTGGCCTTCGACACCATATATGCCGAGGGGCAAAGACGCTATGTGGAGAGTCTTTCCGCCTACGCAAGGCAGTTTTTGGGTCAGTTAGACAAGCCCGACGTGGATTCCATAGACGGTCTTTCTCCGGCAATTTCCATAGACCAGAAGACCACCAGCAAGAATCCCCGCTCAACGGTGGGTACGGTTACCGAGATATACGATTATCTGCGCCTGCTGTATGCCAGAATAGGTGTTCCCCATTGTCCCGTCTGCGGCAGAGAGGTATCGAGCCAATCCGTGGACCAGATAGCCGGCAGGCTGATGGAAGAGGGCGAGGGCGCGAGAATAACGCTTTTGGCGCCCATGGTGCGCCAGAAAAAGGGTGAGCACGCCAAGGTGATCGACAGGATAAGGCGCGAGGGCTTCGTGCGCGTGCGCGTAAACGGCGAGATAAAGACCATAGGCGAAGACGAGATTAAGCTGGGCAAGACCTTTAAGCACACCATAGAGATAGTGATAGACAGGATATTAATAAGGCCCGAGCAGTTAGGAAGGCTTTCCGAGGGCGTGGAGATGTGCGCGGCATACGGAGAAGGTCTTGTGGGTGCTTTGGTTCAGCGCGTCGGAGAAGAAGAGGCGCGGGAGCTTCTCTTCAGCACAAAGCTCTCCTGCCCGGACCACGACGTAAGCCTTCCGGAGATGGAGCCTCGCAGCTTTTCCTTCAACAGCCCGTTCGGAGCCTGTCCTTCCT
>DAONZO010000124.1:0-3780 GCA_035406945.1 Bacillota bacterium
CGACCATTATATCGGCCTGCCCTCTTCCGATTATGGGGGAATAGACCTTTTCGCCGAAACGCACCTGAGTCGAAACGCTTCCGCCTCTTTGCGCCATTCCGTGAACCTCGCTCATCTTTACGTCATATCCGGCCTTAATCAGGCCCTGGGTCAGAAGCCTGCTTACAAGGATGGTTCCCTGTCCGCCCACTCCGACGAGCAGTATACTCTTAACTTCACTCATGTTTTTCACCTATACCCTTTCAATCGCGTCGAAGGGACAGACCTGAGCGCAGACCTCGCAGCCGACGCAGAGGGTGCTGTCTATAGTCGCCTTGCCGCCCTTCATGAAAATCGCCGGGCAGCCGACCTTGAGGCAGTTTTTGCAGCTGCGGCACTTGCCCTCGTCAACCTTGCAAAGCTGAATGTCGTGCTTCAGCTTCTTGATGAGCAGGCACGGACGTCTGGTGATGATGGCCGCGGGAACCTCGCTCGCAAGGGCGTCGTCTACCGCTTTTTGCATCGCCTTGAGATCCTGGGGGTCGACCTCAATTATATTCTCGTAGCCCAAAGCCCTTAAAGAGGCCTCTATGCTGATGACCGGAGCGGGCTCTCCCAAGAGATTTTCTCCGCTGCCGGGGTTGTCCTGCTGACCTGTCATGCTGGTTATGGAGTTGTCGAGTACGCAGGGTATGACTCTTCCGCGGTTGTAGATTATGTCGGCGGCGCCCGTCATTCCGCTGTGGAAGAAGGTGGAGTCGCCGACTACGCCGAATATCTTGTGCTTGTCGTCGCCGATCATGTCGAAGGCCTTCGAAATACCGTGAGCGACCGAGAAGCCGCCGCCCATGCAGACCACGGAGTCCATGGCGCCAAGGGGCGGGGCGCAGCCCAAGGTGTAGCAGCCTATGTCGCCGCAGATGACGAAGTCCTTGCGCTTACCCAGAACGTAGAAGAAACCTCTGTGCGGACAGCCGGGACAGAGCGCGGGGGGACGGGGAACGGCCTGGATCGGAACGTTTTTGAACTCCGGCTCCTCGCCGAAAACTCTCGTTTTTACAAGCTCCTGATTGAGCTCGTACATATTGCCCGTCAGCTCCTTGCCGACGCATTCGATTCCGGCGGCCCGAATCTGTTCTTCCATAAAGGGCTCGAGCTCTTCTATAACATAGAGCTTTTCGACCTTCGAAGCGAAATCTCTTATAAGGTCCATGGGAAGCGGGTTGGTGAGCCCTAATTTCAGGAAAGACGTATCTTCGGGGAAGGCTTCCTTGGCGTACTGATAAGCGATGGACGCGCTTATTACGCCTATCCTGCCGCCCTTAATCTCCATTTTGTTAAGGGGGCATTTGTTCGAATACTCCGCAAGCAGTTTCAGGTTGGCCTCTAACTTCGCGTGGTTCTTGAAGGCCTGGGCCGGCGTGCTGATATACTTCATGCTGCGCTTGTACTCGGGCACTTCCCTTTCCGTGCGCTCACCGAGTTCGACGAGGCTCTTGCTGTGGCAGACTCTGGTGGTCATGCGAAAGAGCACGGGAACGTCGAATTTCTCGGATATATCGTAGGCGTAAGCCATAAAGTCCTTGCATTCCTGACTGTCGGAGGGCTCGAGCATGGCGAGCTTCGCCGCCTTTGCGTAGTAGCGGTTGTCCTGCTCGTTCTGGGATGAGTGCATGGAGGGGTCGTCGCCGGAGACGATTACAAAGCCTCCGCCGACGCCGTTGTATGCGGCGGTGAATATGGGGTCGGCGGCTACGTTTACGCCGACGTGCTTCATCGCGCAAAGGGAGCGGACGCCGGCTATCGAGGCGCCGTAGGCGACTTCGGCGGCAACTTTTTCGTTGGGCGCCCATTCGCAATAAAGGTCGTCTTTGTACTGCGGAAGGTTTTCGAATATCTCCGTGCTGGGAGTACCCGGATAGGCCGCGCCCACCTTAAGGCCCGCTTCGTAGGCTCCGCGGGCAGCGGCTTCGTTTCCTGTCATCAGATGCTTCATTTTTCTGCCTTTCTGAGTTTATTTGAATTAACTATTAACCGTATATGTGCATCTCACGTGATGGCTGCAGCGTCGACTCAGCTCGCGCACGGTGCGGGTACCCCTAACGGTACTAAGCTCTGACGTTGCTGACGCTCGTCAATCGCTAAGTGCCGAGACCCGCAACGGTCTCCGCTTGCAGCGCATCACGCTCGATGCGTATTCAGCAAGTTTTGCAGCATAGAGCCTACGCGCCTCGCGTTCGTGCTACAGCGTCGACTCAGCTCGCGCACGGTGCGGGTGCCCCTAGCGGTACTAAGCTCTGACGTCGCTGACGCTCGTCAATCGCTAAGTACCGAGACCCGCAACGGTCTCCGCTTGCAGCACATAACGCTCGGCGCGTGTTACCAAGCAAAATCGTTAATCCACTTACAAAATGCGGATGACGTTACCCTGCAATGCAAGCTAATGCTATTGATGCAAGCTTGGTTTCGGCGTTATCGGCGCGGGAAACCAATACTATGGGAACCGCGGCTCCCACAATTATGCCCGCCGATTTTGCCCCCGCAAAATACGTAAGAGCCTTGCCCATGGCATTCCCGACCTCGTAGGTCGGAACAAGAAGTATATCCGCCTCTCCGCAGCCCGGAGCGCTGAAGTGCTTGTGAGCGCATGCTTCGGGGCTTATGGCGAGATCCAGCCCGACGGGGCCTATAACATTCATATCGTACTTTGCCCAGCGTTCTTTCATCTCGGAAAGCTTGGCGGCATCCACGCTGGACTGAATTTTCCCGCTCACGGTTTCCGCTCCGCTTAAGCAGGCCGCGTTTATATGCTCGTAAGCTAAGTTTTTCATTGTAATCGCCGCGTTTTCCAGAATATCCGCCTTCTGCTCCAAATCCGGCGCCGGAATCATTCCGCCGTCCGTACAGAGCAGCAGCTTGGGATAGCTCGAAAGCTCGTAGAACATCGTGTGGCTTATGAGCCTTTCCGTCCTTATGCCCGTCTCTTTGTTTACGACGGCTTTCATCAGGTCGGCAGTGGCCAGAAGGCCCTTCATTATGCAGTTGACCTTTCCCGTCCTCGCAAGCTCCACCGCAATGCGGGAGCTTTCGATATCACCCGAGGAGTCGATAATCTCAAATTCCCCTAAGAGCCCCTCGACAGCGACTATATCTTCGATTTTTCCGGCGTCGCCTATGAGCACGGATTCGGCTATTCCCATTCTGTGCGCCTCGCAGACGCCTTCCATAACATCCTTATCATGGGCGGCCGCAACGGCCATGCGGCGACCCGAAGCATCAGCGGCTCTTTTGAGGATTTCATCAATTGTCTTTATCATGTTTTTGTTTTGTCCTTTCGAATACCCTAATACTCGCCCGGTTTTCCGCCGTGAAGCACTCTCAGCGCGCCTTCGGCAAGCGACTGCATCTCCGCCTCGCCGGGCAGCACTATTACGGGAGCTATCTTCCCTACGTAAGCTTCTATGGCGGCGCAAAGCGTCTCGCTGTTGGCCATTCCGCCGGTGAGCACTATCGCGTCCACATCCATGGAAAGCACTGCCGCCATGGCGCCTATGTCCTTTATCTGCTGATAGACGAAGGCGTCGAACATCGCTTTGCACTCCGCGTCCCCCGCAAGAGCCTTGGTCTGCACCTCCAGGAAATCCTTGGTGCCGAGGTAGGAGTAAATTCCCGCACGACTGCCGAACTCCTTTTTGACCTCGGCCTTGGTCCTGCCGGAAAAACAGTAGTTTATCAGAGCGTTGGTCGGGAGCGAACCTCCCCTGTCCATGGAAAAAGCCCCGTCGTCCTTTACGTTAAAGA
>DAONZO010000125.1:0-3764 GCA_035406945.1 Bacillota bacterium
GAATCGAACCACGAACAAAGGTTTAGGAAACCTCCGTTATATCCGTTTAACTATGAGGGCACAGTGTCCGCCTTCCGGCGGACGAGTATATTATCGCACCAAAGCGAAATATAGTCAAATCACTTTTTCTTTCTGTTTTGCTTGGCAATAGTCTCGCGCTTTGCCTTGTTCTTGCGCACGACGCTTCTTGGAACCTTGAAACCGCGAGCTTTAATCGAAGCGGCTCCCTTTACGCGGTAGTTGTTTGCCCTGCGTTCGGCCTCCATCTCTTCTTCTATGCGCTTTTGAACTTCCGTCATTTCCGCGGCGAGGGCTTCTTCTCTCCTGGCCTTTTCGGCTTCCAGCTTCTCGCTCTGTCTGGCGAGCTTTTCCTTCTGTTTTTCAACCAGGGCGGTGGCTTCCTCTAAGGATATGCCTTTTTCCTTTGCCAGCTTGTAGGGGTTTAGGCTGTTGTCGCCCTTGCGCGGCGAGCCTGTCGCGGCGACCTCTTCCTCCTGCTTCTTGGTGGCCCTGGAGGTGGCGTAGAACATGACGCCCATCATCACGACCATCATGCCCATGCTGATCATGGAGTCCGTTTTGGTATTGCGGGTCTTGAAAGTGGAAGTGAAATCCTCGGCTAGAGAAGAACCCGCGGCGCTCCGTATACCGCCCTTTGCGGTGAAGGTATATACGGTATTGGATTTAAGGGTTTCGCTCAGCACCACCCACAGTTCGTTGGGATACTTGTCGCTGTAAACCATTTGGAAAGGTACGGAGTGGCCTTCGGGATCCACGATGGTGAAGAGGAGAGCGTTGATGCTCCGGTTGTCCATCTTTTCGCTGAAACTGACTTTTACCGCCATGTTCTGCGGTTGTTTACCCTTTTCCTGGTCGTTCGGTATGACCTTTGTTATAGTAAGCCCGTCGCCGGCGTAAACCGGCGGGCAAAATAGCATTGCCAGCAGCAGAATAAGGCTTAATATGGCGGCTGTTTTTTTCATTGATTTTCCTCCGGCTCGTCTTTCTCTATGCTTTCCTCGCCTTTCGCGAAAGAAGGCTTTCATAAGGTCGCCGCATTCTTCTCTGAGCAGTCCGACCTCGGTCTTCACTCTGTGGTTGAGCCTTTCGTCGTCGACTATGTTGTAGAGCGACACGCAGGCTCCCGTCTTGGGGTCTTCGGTTCCGATAAAGAGCTCTTCTATGCGCGCGAGCACTATTGCTCCGCTGCACATGGAACACGGCTCCAGCGTAACATACATGGAGCAGCGGGGAAGCCTCCAGCCCCCGAGTGCCGCGGCGGCGCCTCGTATGGCGTTCATCTCCGCGTGGCAGCTGGGATCCTTTGAGCTTTCCGTGGTGTTATGGCCGCGGCCGACTATGCGGCCGTCCTGCACTATGACGGCGCCAACCGGCACTTCGCCCATATCGTAGGCTGTGCGGGCCTCTTTAAGCGCCTCTCTCATAAAATCTTCGTGAGTCAAAGCGGTGCTCCTGAAACGTACGCTCCATAATAGCACAAGAAAGAAATGCTTGCAAGATATAAGAATGGTGGGATTTTCAACACCTCTTAAGATATTCTATCTCTCTTTGGCTGAGCTTTCGATAGTCTCCCTCGTGGAGATGCCCGAGCAAGACCTCTCCTATGGCCACGCGCTGCAGTTCCAGCACCGGATGGCCCACGGCCTTGCACATCTTCCTCACCTGACGGTTTTTGCCCTCGCTTATCTCGACGGATATGAGCGTATTTTTCCCCACCGGCTTTACTATTTCCGCCTTGGCGGGTTTTGTTACGTAGCCGCCTATGTCCACGCCGTTTTGCAGACGCGACAGTTCGGCCGTGCCGGGCTGGCCGCTAACGAGGGCCAGATACTTCTTCCATACCTTGCCCGATGGGTGGGCTATGCGGTAGGCGAGGCTCCCGTCGTTGGTCATTATGAGCAGGCCGCTCGTATCGGCGTCGAGACGCCCAACGGGAAAAACGCGGGCCGTCACGTCCGCAAGAAGCTCGCTGGCCGCGGGGCGGCCTTTTTCGTCGCTGAGGGTCGTGATAAAACCCGCGGGCTTGTTGAGCGCGTAGTAGACGAGCTTGCCCGTTGGCTCGGCCAAAACGCCGTTTACCCGTACTTCGTCGTCCTCCTGAACGTCGTAGCCTAATTCGCGGCAGACCTTGCCGTTTACCGTCACTTTTCCCTCAGACGTTAAACGGTCGGCCTCTCTTCGGGAAGCGAGGCCGGCCTGTGCAATGTACTTGTTGAGTCTCATCTATTCCTGAAATGCCTTCGGCTTCTTCTGGCATGCTTCAACATTCTTTCTCTGGCACGCCTTCGGCGTTACGCAGGTTCCGGAGGCTCTTGCGACCACGACGGGCTCTTCGAGGACATCCGCGGCGGAAGCGCTTATGTCCTTTCTGGAAGTGATGACCTTTCTGGCCTCGAATACCATGTGTCTGGAGCTGTTCCCGACCTTATCTATTTCGCCGTAGGCTTCGATGAAGTCGCCGGCGTAGACGGGAGCAAGGAATTCGATGTTTTCGTAAGCCACGAACAGACCTTCGTCTCCGTCCATCCTGATAAGCAGTTCGGTAGCCACGTCGCCGAAGAGGTGAACCAAGTGGGCCCCGTCTACCAGCTCTCCGCCGTAGTGTGCGTCCTTAGCGGACATCCTGAGTCTGATGGTGCTTGTGATCTTTTCCATTTTTCTTCTCCTTTTTTATATGTGGATATGTGGTTTATATAATTGTTGACGAAAAATCGCCTGCTCTCTACGCAGACACACCATTATAGCATAAAAGAAAAGCATTGCAAAACAGGATAAAAGATAATATTGCAAAAAAGGCAATGGCAAGTTATACTGATTGTGAGTGAAACTGTGCTTCGCCGTGTTGTTGCGGCAAAAATAGGCACAAAGAGTTTAATAAACGGGTCATTTATAGTAAAAAGGAGGAATAAACCAATGCAGAAGAAAGGCAATCCGTACGGCACACACAGAGTCATCTCTCCCAAGGGAGTTCTTCCCCAGCCTGCGGACGTAGTAGACAACAACATGGAGATTTACGACAACGAGGTTCTCATCGACGTACAGACTCTTAACATAGACTCGGCGTCCTTTACCGAAATAGTAAGAAGAGCCTGCGACGGAAAGAAACCCGTCGAAATCGAAGGATCTCCCGAAGAACAGGCAAAGGTTAAGGCGGTTATGCTCGACATAGTCGCGAAGGCCGGAAAGCACAAGAACCCCTGGACGGGCTCCGGCGGAATGCTCCTCGGCACCGTAGAGAAGGTTGGCGATAACTACGTTGGCGAGCTCAAGCCCGGCGACAAGATAGCAACCCTCGTTTCTCTTTCTCTCACCCCGCTCAGGATAGACGAAATTTTAGAAATGAGACCCGGAATCGACCAGGTCGACATCAAGGGCAAGGCCATTCTCTTCCAGAGCGGCATTTATGCCAAGATTCCCACAGATCTGCCCGAGAAGACGGCGCTCTCCGCTCTCGACGTTGCGGGCGCTCCCGCGCAGGCGGCCAGACTCGCTCAGTCCGGCATGAAGGTGCTCGTAATCGGCGGCGGCGGCAAGTCCGGTCTGCTCTGCCTTTACGAGGCCAAGAAGCGCGTAGGCGTCAACGGCCTTGTCGTATGCGCGGCAGGTTCCCAGAAGTCCGAGGACAGAGCCCGCAAGCTCGGTCTCGCGCACAAATATTTCCACATGAACGCCACCGACGCGGTCGGCATGTACGAGAAGGCGATGGAGCTTACCAACGGAGAGCTCTTCGACCTCGTAATCAA
>DAONZO010000126.1:0-3750 GCA_035406945.1 Bacillota bacterium
AGGCGATGTAGCCGGAGGCCCAGTGGGTGCTCGGCACGTCGGGGAACCTGGTGGTGGCGGAAGCCGCGGGGGCTATGCCGAGAGCCTTAATGATGAGCGATGCCATCTCGGCTCTGGTTACCACGTTGTCGGGCTTGTAATTGCCGTCGGTGTAGCCGCTGACTACATCCAGATCGGACAGAACGGCGACAGCGTCGTGATACTTGGCGTCGGGATCCACATCAGGGAACTCGAGGGCAAATACCATGCTGAAGCTTCCGAGGATCATGGCAAGTACAAGCATAAAGGAAAGTACTTTTCTCATTCTTAATTCCTCCTTAAGAATCTTCGGAAGGGGTTGACTTGTTTCAGCCATCTTCCCCTTCTGAAGATGAACTGACTTTGCAAGCCCATTAAAAAATCAGGGCATGCTTTAACAGGTTCAATTATAACCGCTTGCGGCGGAAGCCGCAAGCGGTTTGGGAAAAGTGTAACAGTATTGTAATAAACGGTTTACGGGTGCAGTATGAGCGCGTAGTCGGCGACGTCGTCCGTATCCACATCGAAGAAGACGACTGTCATGGCCGTGCTTCCGACCAGGTCGTCTATGTCCGCGACCACGGGCTTGTCAGCCACCTGATCGTAGACATGGATGCCTGTGCTCATGGCCAGGAAGCCTCCGTCCCAGCTGTATGTGTAGCCTGTGCGGGTTGCGGGCTTTACGTCGCTTACATGGGCGACAAAGACGGGCCCGATGGGAAGCAAAGAGGTGACGGTGCCGGATCCGTCGAAGTTCAGTCTCACCAGATTATTCTCGGAACCTATGACGACGGCGGGCGCGCTTATATCGTAGGTTTTGAGAACTCCGTCCACCATGAATTGCGCTCTTGTTCCGCCTATGTAACTCTCGTAGTCGCCGTTCCATACGCCATATACGGCGGAGGATACGGGAGCCGCGGGCTTGTAGATGAGGACGGTTATGAAGCCTTCGTCAACCACGTAGTCTATCCTTCCGTTGAAGGCGACGCCCGCCATGCCGGAAGACGGCATTATGCTGAGAGCCTCGGTATCCACCGGGTGAGCGCCCTGCCCTGCCTTCATGGTAAACGCGAAGTTGTAATTATCGTCGGCAACTATAAAGGCGTCGGGGGCGAAGTAGTGCCCGTCCAGAACGCCGGACGCGGCCACGGAGGCCGTTGCGGAATTTATGCTGGAGGCGGCCATGTGGCTGAGATTTATCATCTGTCCGCTGCTGTTCAGGCTGTAGGATATCACGCTGCCGGCGTATGTTCCGGCGACCTTCCAGCCGGCGAGATTAAAGTGTCCGGCGAAGGTGAGATCGGCCTCGCCGCGCACCTGCAGGTTCTGCAGATTGCCTTGCCCGTTGAGTATCTTGACCTCTATCTTGTCTTCGAGGCCGGATGTGACGGCATGGGCGATTATTACGCCGTGCTTTACCTCGAGCGTGGAGGCGGTGGTTTCGCAGGCGAATATCTTCCCGTCGTAGTCCAGATAGAAGCTGCCTTCGTCTCCGGGATGTATGGCGGGAACGGCGGGCCTTGCTGTGTACTTGGCGCCGTTTATGGTGATTTCGCCGGCGCTGCTTACGCTGGAGACCTTGCCGCTTACAACTCTGGTGCCGACGTCTATTCTGCGTATCACATCTGTCGCCGTCGCATAGACGGAAACGATGTGGTCTTTGCGTATGTCGTCGAGAGAATCAACTCCGTTGAGCTGGAAGGAGCCCGGCACTATCTCGTCGTTGTCGTCCGTAGTGAAGTCGTAGCCTAAAAGCTTCGCGTTGCTGAGCTGGGCCAGCTGGGCGGTCGTAATCCTGGCCGCCTTGGACTCCGCCCAGGAGAATACGGTATATATGGTCTTGAGGTAGTTTCCGGAGAAAACGCCGGCTATGGTGTAGTCTCCGTTGGGTATGGCGGCGTTGCTTAAGGGCTGAGCCTCTCCGTTTACGAAGGGCATGTACTTTCCGCCCGGAAGGCCGAATTCGACTCCGGTGGTGTTATAGTTTCCGAACTTCCTGTCGCCGGCCTTCCATGTGCCGGTATGGAATTCGGACTTTACTTCCGCTATCGCAACTATGGGGTACGGGGTCTTTGTGCCCTTGTAGGGAACGACGTAAGCGCCTATCAGATCCGAAATGTCCGTAAGGGCTTCGCTCGCGTCGGCCGCGGTTACAACCTGAGCCTCGGCGGCTTCCACGCCGAGCCGGAGCATCATGTTGTCCGCGGGCGCATTCGCCGTCCACTTGCCTTCGTTGTCCGTGTGGCCTATGGCGCAGGTGAGGGTGTTGTAGAGCATTATGGAGATGTCTCCCCTGTTGGCCCCGGCAGTGCCGAGGGCGGTGACATTTTCGAGTATGCCTAAGGCCTTGGCCTTGGAGACATAACCTGCGGGATATCCTCCGGTTATGGAATCTCCGGTGTAGCCCAGGGCCTGGACGAGCATGGTGATCGCTTCGTCGTAGCTCACGGTCTTGTCCGGCTTAAAGCTGCCGTCGGGGTAGCCCTTCAGCACGTTGAGCTCGCTTGCGGCGGCAATGAAGGCGGAGCCCCAGTAGCTCTGGGGAACATCCGGAAACCTTGTGGGCGCGGAAGCGCCTACGGGATGGCCCAGGGCCTTGATGATTAAGGTTGCCATTTCGGCTCTTGTCACCACCTTGGCCGGTTTAAAGGTGCCGTCGGGATAGCCTGTGACCACGTCTAAATCCGAAAGGACGGCAACGGCATTGTGGTATTTCGCGTCGTCCGCGACATCGCTGAATTCAGCGGCAAATACCGTGCCGAAGCTCCCCAGGAGCATGACGAGCACCAGCGCAAAGGATAGTAATTTTCTCATTTCAAAACCTCCTTTTGAAATCTTTTGAAGGGGCAATCCGCCGCGCTTCACATCCCCCTTCTCGTGGCGAAGCGCAGGGGCACAAAAAACCTCCATGCATTTTTATTTTATCAAACTGAATAATAATGTCAATTACGGATATGTTACACATTGCTTACGCTTTCGACAGGCTCTGTGCTATAATGTTACCCGGAGGTACTTATGACGGAAATCAAAAAGACGGACAGACGGGCCCTCGTAAAGCGCTTCGTCTCTTATTACAAGCCTCACAAGCTGCTTTTTGCCCTCGATATGGGGGCATCTTTGCTGATGTCGCTTCTGGCGGTGGTCTATCCTGTCATCACCCGAAAGATGCTTACGGATTTTATTCCAAACGCGAAGAGCCGTTCCGTTATTCTGGCGGCGTTCATGCTGCTCGCCATATACGCCGCCCGCTTCGGGCTGAGGTATTTCGTGCAGTATCAGGGTCACATGATGGGCATACGCATGCAGGCCCAGATGCGCAGGGAGCTGTTCAGCCACTACGAGTGCCTGCCGTACAGCTTCTTCGACACCAGCGAAACGGGAAGACTGATGTCCCGCGTCACCAACGACCTGCAGGAGGTCTCCGAGCTCGCCCACCACGGGCCGGAGAACATCATAATATGCAGCATAACCATAATAGCTTCCATAAGCTATCTGGCCACGATAAACTTTAAGCTGGCCGCCATAAGCTTCGCCTGCGTGCCGATTCTGAGCCTTGTCGCGATCAAGATGAGAAAAAAACAGAATCTGGCCTTCGCCAAGAGCAGGGCCGCCGTGGCCGAGATAAACGCCAGCCTGCAGAGCAGCCTTTCCGGAATAAGGGTGACAAAGGCCTTTACAAACGACAAGGAAGAGATGCGCAAGTTCGAAAAGAGCAACGACCTCTACATAGAG
>DAONZO010000127.1:0-2575 GCA_035406945.1 Bacillota bacterium
TGTCGTCCGCAAAGAACCCGACCTCGTTGTCGAGCAAGACCATGGCAAGCGCGAGAAAACCCGTGTATTCCCCGAGCAACTTCTCTTCGTACGCAGAGATACTTACTTTTCTCAGCGGATTTGCCATGCAGTCCAAAACGAGACGAAACACCGCCTGGGCGTCAAAAACCCTGTCAAAACTATGCTTTTTTAAAAGAGCTGACGTCATCGGGCGTCTCCTGATCCATTGATTCGAAATTAACCGTAGTCTTCATTATCATCGCGTTTTCGCGCCTTATCCTGTCGTTTTGCTCCTTTTCGAGTTCCTCGAGCCTCGCAAAATCCGCGAAGATATTTTTTCTTATCGCGGCGTCTATTATCGCCATATCCAAAGCCTTTGCCGTATCGTCGCCCATTACGACGGACGCGCCCGCAACGCCCTCTATCTCGACGGCCGCCTCGCACACTATCACTTCGCCTATGTAAAACTCGCCCTGCCTTACGGGGTCGCGCAGCTTAATCATGCTCAGGGTTTTTGCGGGTTCCTTGACGATAACGCTGTCGTATTCATCGAGAATCTTAGCGGACAAGGCCGACACTTCTTCCGCTTCCGCCCTCGCTAAAATCCTCGTGATTCTTTTTCTGTCCATTTACCTCACCCTCGCCTTTATTCCGGTCGCGACTGCTTCCAGAATAATTACGGCGGCGACTATCATGTAGGTTATATAGCCCAGCTCGTGCAGGTCGAAGTAATAGCTTCCCGCCATAAAAAGGTCGAAACCTATGCCGCCGGCTCCGGCCGCGGCTCCCACCGCAAGAGCGTTGGTAAAATTGATTTCGAACCTGAGGAATGTCCAGGCCGTCATATAAGTTATGGAGGAAGGAACTATGGCCTGAAACACTATCTGCCAGAAGCTCGCCCCGCTTGCCTTAAGCGCTTCTATGGTGCCCGCGTCCACTTCTTCTATGGACTCCGCGTAGGCCTTGATAAGATAACCCGCGCTGTGAAAGCTGAGGCCTATGACGGCCGCCACGCTTCCGAGCCCCGCCGCCACGGTAAAAATCAGCACCCAGAGTATGGTCGGAACGGCTCTAATAAACGCGACAAAGCTCTTTACCACATTCGCGAGAACGGGATGAGCCGTGTTTCTTGCGCACATAAGGGCGCCGAAAAAGGCGGTGATCGCTCCGAATATGGTGGAGAGAACTCCGAGAGCGAAAGTTACGCCTAAGGCTTTGATCATTCCGGACAGAGTATTGTAATGCAGGCGAGGGCTGCCGAAGACAACGAGGGCGTTGGTCCATGTGCCGCTCAGCGCCTTGACTATATCGATGTCCTTGTAATCGAAGCTGAAGAAGGCGTAAACCGTCAGAGCGAGCAAGACAAATACCGTAATATTTATTATGCCTCCGCTCTTTGTTATTGCCGCGGTCTTTATCTTCCCGCCGCGCGTCTTGCGCATGCAGCTGCCTATGTCAACCGCAAGGGGCGCGGCTGCGCTTAAGCTCATTTCGCTCATTACATTATTACCTTCCTTATCTTGTTGGACAGCATTTCTATAAAAATGACCAGTACCACTATGGAAACAACCACAAGACTTGCCGAGGAGTAATCCATGCGCTTGTAGTAGAGGTCGAAGAGATTTCCTATACCCGTGGCGGTAAGAACGCCTATGAGGGTTGAGGAGCGTATATTGGTTTCGATCATATAAAGAACCCAGGAAATTATCTCCGGCATGGAAGACGGGATAATGCCGTGGAAAACAGTCTGAATATAGCTCGCCCCTGTGGCGCGGAGAGCCTCAACGCAAGAAGAACTCACCTCGTCTATGGTCTCGATGAAGGTTCGTGTAAGCATGCCGAATGTCGTAAAGAATAGCGCGAAGAAGCCCGTGAGCATGTTCTGACCGAAAGAAAAGAGCAGGAGCATCGCCCACACTACGTCGGGAACGTTTCTGAAAAAGGCTGCTATTATTCTTACTATCCTGCCTATCCAGGGGTTGACCCTGGTCGTCTTGGTTCCGAGCAGGCTGAAGAAAAACGCAAGCGTCGCGGCGCAGACCGTTACCGCGACGGAAACCAACGCCGTTTCGCTGAGTTTTTCGAATATTTTCGGCAGGCGCGACCAGGCTTTTTCGTCCGGAACGAAATTCGCGCTCATCCATTTAACGGCCTTGGGTATGGACTCGAAGCCTCCGATTACATCGTATTCGGCGACCGCGGCGGAAATCGCGAAGAGAGCAAAGAAGATGATGAATGCGAGAGTAAAAGTTCGTTTTCTTTTAACAAAAACCGAGCTGCGATCTTGTGAAACTTTGCTTTTGTCCATATGCTTATCCGATATCATCAGTAATCAACTCGCCCTCGCTGGATTGATATATCTCGTATATCTTCGCCTTTGTCAGCTCTTCGGGCGGGCCGTCGTAAACGATGCGGCCGGACGTTATGCCTATTATCCTTTTGGAATACTTAAGGGCTACATCAACCTGATGAAGATTGAATATGCAGGTAATCTTCATCGTCTCGTTTATGTTTTTCAAATAGTCCATTATGATCCGGGCGGAGCTGGGGTCCAGGGAAGCTATCGGCTCGTCGC
>DAONZO010000127.1:2585-3722 GCA_035406945.1 Bacillota bacterium
ATGAGCCTGGGCTCCTGCATCAGCGAGCGGGCTATGCCCACTCTCTGCTTTTGTCCGCCCGACAACTCGTCGCAGCGCTTATACGCCTGTTCGCTCAAGCCGAGTTTGGCGAGGATTTCAAAAGCCCTTTCCTTCTCCTCCTCGCTGTAATAACCTACGACGCCCGACATTGTGGTTTTGTGACCGAGCCTTCCGTGCAGCACGTTTTCTATCACGCTGAGCCTGTCAACCAGATTGTAGTGCTGAAAAATCATGCCGGTCTTGGTTCGAATCCGGCGCAGTTCCCTTTTGTCGGCTCTGTTGATATCGTGCCCGTCGAATATTATCGTGCCCTTCGTTGCGTCAACCAGGCGGTTGACGCAACGAAGTATGGTCGATTTGCCGGATCCGGACGGGCCTATTATGGAAACAAACTCGCCTTCATCGACAGAAAAGGAGATGTCCGTAAGAGCTTTGGTCGTGTTGTTATAGAGTTTGCTGACGTTTTGAAATTCTAATATGGCCATAGCTTGGAAACTTGGATTAATCACGATACGGGTCGTACCAGGAGTCCGTCGTAAGAACGTAGCCGTAGCTGGAGCTCTTCTTATAGAGACCGACCGCTCCCTCTACGCTGTCGTCGTAGAAGAGTATCGGATTGCTTGCGACCTCTTCGGAGGTAAACAGATCCTGTATCGCCTTAATCTCTTCCGCGCTCAGGTTCTGGGGGTTATATACGTTGGGCCCGTTAAATACGGGGGTTACGGCTATGAGGACAAACTCCCTGCCGGCAAACTGGTTGAAGGGGGCGTCGGCATTGTCTCTTACCGCGTAGACCGCGCCTACCGTGCTCTCTTCGCCGCTCTTGATGTCGACGTAGGCCTGAACCTCTATGTCGCAGAAGGCGGCCACATCGGCATTGCCGCTGAGCAGGTTGACCGCGGAACCCTGGTGAGAACCTCCGAAGTAGACCTCGCTGAAGAACTGATCCGGGCCACCCTCTATGAGCATGTCCTGATTGAGGTTGTCGGCTGTAAAGTGAGATATGATGGAGGATGTGGGAACCTTGAAGCCGGAGGTTGAGCTGTTGGATACGAAGGACATTTTCTTTCCCTTGATATTGTCTATCGAGTAGCTGTCACCGCTCTTATACTCATC
>DAONZO010000128.1:0-3622 GCA_035406945.1 Bacillota bacterium
GGACGCAGGGCGGAAACGGACGGGCGTTCTATAATCTCTTTTTCCGGCGGAGGCTTTAAGCGGGATATTGACGAGCTCAGCTACAAGCTGCTCGACGAAGCATGGCCGGAAGCATCATCTTAAGAAGGGTTTGTTATGCAGGTTTTCGACTTCAACGAATATATGGCGTCTGTTCGGGACTACGGAGACAAAAAAGAAAGCTTAGGGGAGAACGACTTTGAGGCGTTGTGTGCGCGCGTTAAACAGGCGTTTTACAAGGACTGGGAAAATCGCGAGAGCAGCCGTCTTACCCTGGAAATACAGAAGAAGGCGATAATAGGTTACGGCAGGGAGAAGGGCTTTTTCATAAACCGCATAAGCGAGCTTTTGCGCAGTTTCGGCGCGGAGGGAACGGGCTTCCCGGAATGGTACGACAGTCTTCCGGAGGCCGTGTATCACGAAAACTGGGGGCTTGCGGGGATGAGCGAATGGTTTTCTCCCAAATTTGCGAACAGTTCCTCCGCCAAAATAATAGGAGGAAGGATATATTTTCTGGAAAACGGCTGCATGATGCAAAAACCTCAGACTATATCCGCGGACAGGTTTTCCCAGCTTATAAAGGCCTTCCTGCTGCTTACGCCGGAGGAGCGAATGGATAAGGAATATCACGAGACCTATCTTCTGGACGGCACCAGGGTAACGATATATAATCCCTTCGCTCTCCTTTGAAGAGCAGGCTAAGCGGGGCACTATTCCGGCGGAAGCCATACCCTTTCTTAAGAGCATGGTAAAGGTGGGTTACAACGTGGCTTTTTTAGGCGCGGTGCGCACGGCAAAGACCACCTTCCTGAGCACCTGGCAGAGCTACGAAGACCCTCTGCTCGAAGGGGTCATGGTGGAGACCGACCCGGAGATACCCATGGAAAAACTGCTGCCCGGCTCGCCCATTCTCCAGCTGATTGCCGACGGAGACGAACTCAAAAGGATATCCAAAAACCTGTTAAGAAGCGACGCCGATTACTTTATATTAGCCGAGGCCAGAGACGGCATAGCCCTCGACACCGCGGTAAGGATGGCGAGCAAGGGAACAAAGCGCATGAAGATTAGTTTTCACTCCAGATTGCCCGCGCAATTTCCTCTGGAGGCCGCTACGGAGATAGTCAAATCAACGGGCGGGGATCTGCGCCTGAGCATGCAGAAGGTCGCGTTGAGCTTCGACTACCTTTTTCACCTCATCCAGCTTAAAGACAAGAGCAAAAAACGTCTTAAAGGGATATATCAGCTCAGTGTTTCGGATAAAGGGGATATAGGCGCGGATCCGATATGTCTCTATGACATATTGGAGGATTCCTGGAGCTTCTTTTGCCGCATAGGGGCGGAGCAGGAGGAGTACGGTTGTGAAAGCGATTACGAAGCTTTTTCGGAAATGAAAAGGGAGCTTGCAAAGCTGGAAGAAAGGGGGGCCATACGCAATGTTTGCGCTTAATCTGTTGTTTTACACACTGTTTTTTCTGGGAGCCTATCTTTTGGGCGAGCAGAGTTTTTCGGCCATAGGCAGGCGCATATTCTTAAGGCGCAGGCTCAATACGGCAGGGCCGGCTAAGAGGCGGGGGCGCATAGCTTCTCTCATGGAAAGATTGAGTTACGCTTCTTTCGGAAAGGACGTGGACCCGGACAGCCTCATGTTCTTTCTCGCGTTTCTCTTCATCTTCGTCTTTATACTGGCCGCTCAAAGCTTCAGCCTGCTTGCGGCAGCGGGCGTCGCCCTTGCGCTAAGCGGACTGCCGCTCATGCTTATGGCCGTAAAGCTGGAGTCCGGGCGCAACAGGAGCAGCAAAGAGGGTCTGAGCATGCTCACGGAGTTTTACAGGCAGTACAGGATGAAGAACCTGAATATCTACGAGGCCATAGAAGGAGTTGTAAATTCGGAAGGCGACTATCCGGTCTGCCGAAAGCAATTATACAGGCTGCTGCTCAGACTCAGAGCCGCCGGAACTTCCGTTGAACTGCGTCAAAGTCTTGACAGCTTCGCCTTTGCGCTCGGAACGCTGTGGGGCAGGATGTTTGCCGTATGCCTCAGGATGTCTGCGGAGAAGGGTGTGGACATATCCGAGGGTCTGGCCGACATAATAACTCAGCTCAAAAACGCCAACAGCATGGCCGAGGGCAGAAAACGCTTAAACAGCGAGGCCGGAAGGATGACGATATTCCTTGTTCCCCTGCTATACGCAGGTACCATGTTTATTTCCGTGTATTATCTGGAAATCAGCCCTTCGAAGCTGTTTAAGAACCAGTTTTTCACCCCGGAAGGCCTGCTCTTCTTTATCGCGGCGCTTTTCCTGTTCTTTATGAACCTGATGCTGCTCAGCCTTGCGGAAAATGTGCGTCTGGACTATTGAAAGGAGTGTTTAGTTACATAAATGTTTATTATGTCAATAATATTTCTCGCCATCTTTTGGACAGGTTGCATCCTGCTTGCGAGCAAAACACACGAGAGTTTGCTTACAAGAGCAAAATTCTATGCGGGCCGGGGCGTTGAACTTGTTAAGAAATCACGTACGGCGGACGGGTTTAAAAGATGGTCGGAGTCGGGCAAAAGAAAACTCATGCGGCGCGAGCTTGCCGAAGCTCTTTCGTACATACGCAATCTGGTGATCTTGGGGCGCGGTGAGAGCATGAGCGGGGAGCTGCTGATGGAGGAGCTTTCCGAACTCACCGAACTATTGTCTCCGGCCTTTGCGGATATGGCTCACAGCCTTCATGTAAACGACAGGCGCCGGGCTTCTTCCGCGCTTGCCCGGCTCATGCGGGAGAGCCTTGCCGCGGACGTGGGGGCCTTCCTTGCGGGCTGGGAGGACATAGAGCCGGAAGAGCTGCTTTCTTCCTTAGAGGCTTACAGGTCGGCGCTGCGCGATGCCCGCGAGACCGAGCTTCGCAAGAGAGACGAAATGCTCAGCGACCTCATATATTTTCCCGTTGTTGCCAACGCTATGGCTGTTCTGCTCAATTTCATATATGTGGGCTACTTTATAGAACAGCGGGAGGCATTATCCATATTGTTTTAGTTAGACTTGGAAAGTCGGAAAGGAGAGAAGATGAAACAGCTTATAGTACTGATTGCCACAATTGTACTCGGTATCGCTATTGCCGCCATGGTAATAAGCATGAAGGCCCCTGCTCAGCAGATTACCGATGAAGTTATAACGGGCATAGAAAATGTAACTACGGGAAACTGAGCATGAAACAGCTAATAGTATTGACGGCCATGATACTGCTCGGCATCTTTATATTTCAGCTCATAGCCGGGCGGCAGGATGGCAGCGTTTTCAACGAGGTGAAAAACGTTTGGGAAATGGAGATAGAAGCCAGAAAAATGGGCGATTAGCCCGCGGAGGAATTTATGAAACAGTTTCTTGTTCTTGCGGCGATACTGCCGCTCATGCTGGTGTTCTTTGTGCAGTTCTCGATGGACCAGACCAACAGCGCGCGCATAGGCAGGCTTAACGACATGGTTTATGCGGCCAAGGAGGAGGCCAAGCAGCAGGGTTGTTTTACAAGGGACATAAGGGCCAGGCTCACTGCGGAGATATCCTCCGCATTCGGCATAGATCCTTCCAGGATAGTGATAGAGGCTACCGGAGAA
>DAONZO010000129.1:0-3608 GCA_035406945.1 Bacillota bacterium
TTCAAGAAAAAGTTCAATTTAGAGTAGCTATGAAGTTATCACGACCCGGTCCGCAAAAGACCGGGTCTGACACTTTTCGGAGTATTTTATGGATAAAGATGTCAGCGGCGCCACCATTAAATTCGTAGATGCGGAAATCACGGACACCCGGCTCATGGGTGCGCTTGGCATGCGCGTTCACTGGTCCTTGTCCGACGGCGTTTCCGCGCCGGCCGAGATACACCAGTTTCTTCGCTACGATGTGGACACGGACAGCACGGAGCTTGTCGGCCTCGTAAACGGCGGAGATCTTACAGCTATAAAGAATTTGAGCCGCAAGTACTTCGCTACCCTCGGAGGGAAGATGGTTGCGCTCACGCATCGTCAGTGTCTTGCTCTCGGCAGGCGTTTTACAAAGAAATCCGCGCTTCCGGGCGAAGCCCTTGCAAATCACAAGATGCTGTCGAATTTCTTCGAGGACGGAGCCTCCGGGCTATCGTCTTCGGAGCATAGCATGCTGATGAAGAAGATATGTGCGCCCATACGGGGTCATTACGGGCTTATAAACTATTTTCTGATGCGTGCCTTTGCAAAGGACGAAGAAGCCATGAACTATCTGGCAGAGCCGAAGGCCGTAGAAGAAGCAAAGGCGGAGCTCTATCTTTCCGGACCCATGGATGTGCGCAAAAACACAATAGAGCTCTTCGAAGAGGGCGACGAAGCCACCTATCTGTGCGAAACGGTAGTGCAGGCCGCGGAAGAGGACTATCTCGCTCTTGTGGAGATAAGAATAAGGGACGACAAAGTCAGCTTTGTGAAAAAGAACTCGTTCATGCGCCTTAGCTGGTACGAAAAGCTCACGGTGCTCAACGTGGAAGATTATCTGGAAATGTTCGAAATAATTTCGGGCAAGGCATCCTTGCGGCGTGTGCTGCGCGATACGGTGGGGGCAAACATGCAGTTCAGGCATCCTTCCGGCGAGCTTTTTATGAAGATCAACAGCAACAACGAGCATGTGGAAAAGAAGGTCTTTCGCGTGGACGGGGATGTGTCGGTGCTTTATTTTCTGACAAACGCCGAACAGCTCATAGTGGTCGGAAAGAGCGCGGATGCCGTAGAGCAGGGCCTTGTACCCGTAAACCCGCTCATAAACAGAAAGCTTTTAGAGTCCTTGGGCCGTTACAAAATGACGACTCCGATATTCTACGAGTTTATAGATTCCGGCTACGATGACTTTAAGGAATTTCTGGAAGAATTCGACGGCTGAGCTTAGATAATGCTGGAAAAACGCCGCAGCTGTGATATAATTATAAGCGGTTGAAAAATTTACCGATGAGAAAGGGATAGATAATATGGCATTTGATTTTAACGATGAGCATGTAAGCATAAGCTCGGATGTTGCGGTAACGCTCATAGGTGCAAATACCAGGTTTAAGGGCAGCATCAACACTCATACTCCCATACATATAGACGGGTATTTTGAGGGAGAGATAGAATCCGACAACATCGTGGAAGTCTCCGAGCAAGGAAGTTTTAAGGCTGTGATAAAGTGCCGCAAGCTCCTTCTTAAGGGAAGCGGAAGCGGCGAGCTTCGTTGCAGCGAGCTCATGGAGTTTACCGAGACGGGAGTCTTTACGGGCGACCTCCATACCGCCGATCTCATAATAGTAGAGGGTGCTCTTATGGACGGCAGCTGCAGCATGAAGGCCATGCGCGACGCAAAATAAAGGAAAACAAAAAGATGACCCGAGCGGTCATCTTTTTTAGTGCAATTTTTGCTATCTTGAGAGATACTCGCTTATGATTTCCGGTGGCATGAGTCTGCCGCCGGTAGCCCATATTATGTGGGTAATGTTGTCCCTATCATCTTGTCCGAAACGCTCGTTCCAAAGGCTGAGCCCGTGGAAGGCCGCGCAGGACGACGGCTCTATTATGATATCCTCGCTCTCTTTTAGCTGCTTCATGTAGCTGTAAAGCCTGGCGTCCTCAACCGTCATTTCTCCGGCCAATACGTGCTTCATTTCCTCGGCCACCAGAGCCGAGCAGCGCCCGACGGCAAGCCCGTCGGCGTCCGTCTGTCCGCTCAGTCCGTAGTCGTGAACGCTTACCGCGTCCATCTTGCCGGAGGCAAGTCCTACCAGCATGCAGGGGGCCTGAGTGGGCTCCACGAAGTATATATCCACATCGTCTCCGAAGCTTTCCTTAAGCCCGAAAGCTATGCCGCCCGGCGCGCCGCCTACTCCGCAGGGTATATATACCACGAGCTTATGAGACGCGTCTACCGGTACTCCAAGCTCTTTGAGCTGGACGCGCAGGCGCTCTCCGGCCACCGCATAGCCCAGATAGAGGGCGGAGGAAGATTCGTCGTCTACAAAGTAGCTGTTAGGATCGGCGTCCGACTGCGCCCGGCCTTCCTGTACGGCCCGGCTGTAATCGTCGTCGTATTCTATTACGGTGACGCCCTTTTTCCTTAAGAGCGTTTTCTTCCATTCCTTGGCGTCCGCGGACATGTGTACAAAGGCCTGATAGCCTATGGCCGCGCTCATTATGCCTATGCTCATGCCCAGGTTTCCGGTAGAACCTACCTGAACCTTAAATCTGCCGAAGAAATCGCGGTGCTCGCTCAGGGCCTCGTAGTCCGCAGGGCCGCTGTTCTCTTTAAGCAGGCCGGCTTTAAGGGCTAAATCTTCGCTGTGCTTCAAAACCTCGTATATGCCTCCGCGGGCCTTTACGCTGCCGGCTATCGGAAGGTGGCTGTCGCATTTCAGGAGCAGCCTGCCCTTGGGATATCCGAGGAGCTTTTTCATTTCCGCTATCTCGCAAAGGGGAGACTCTATTATTCCCCCGTTTTCGGCGGTTTCCGGAAACAGTTTCATTATGAGCGGAGCAAAGCGCTCCAGCCTCGCTCTTGCGTCTTCTATGTCCGCCTTGTCGAATTTCATTTCGCGTTTGGCTTCGCCGTAGGGAAGAAGTTCGGGATTTTCCCAGAACAGTTCTTCGGCTCTGCCCACGGCGCTTGGCACATCGTTGCGGCGGTTTTTACACATTTGAACCTCCTTGAGTCTTCGCTATTCTTCGCGCTCCGGCATAAGCACTATGGCGTGGTAGAAAGCGACCACGCTTATGCTTATCATTATGCCTGCCACTATATCCGTAAACCAGTGGACGCCGGAAATCAGCCTTCCGACGCACATCAGCAGTATTATGCCCCAACAGGCGAGGGCCGCCATCACCCTGAGCCCTATGCTTTCTATAAGGAAGTCGAAGGCTATTATGGCCATTCCCATTACGCAGCATACGAGCACGACGTGAGAAGACGGGAAGGACGGCTGAAGTTCGCCGTTTATCAGCACCGGCGCATTTGTTATAGCCAGCTTGTCGAAGAGTATGTACAGGGCTATGATCGCCGCATAGAAGAAGCCCTGTACCAAGAGGACCCTGTCTATGCCTCCGAGACTTTTCCTCTGAACCATCTGTACAATCCCGATTATAACGAAGATTACACAAAGGCCTATGGCCACATAACCCAAAGCTTCGCTTATCCTGTACCACAGGGGGTTGAACTTGAACACTCCCGCAAGGAAGCTGTTTATGGACGCAAAGCCCACGCTGCTGCCTTCGGGCCCGAC
>DAONZO010000130.1:0-3605 GCA_035406945.1 Bacillota bacterium
CCCAGCCAGCCTGGACACCAGTGTTCTGGTAGATTTCGAAATCGAACTCCGCAGCATAGACCTCGCAGTCGAGTCCGAAGTTTTCGGCGGCGTCGGGATGCAGCTGACCCATATAGCCGAGCTTGTTTTCGCCGGCGCATACGCAGGCGCAGCGGCCGGGGTGAAAGTACGTCAGCGAAGACTCCGGGGCAAAGCTCACGCCCTTTGCGCCTATGCGCTCCAAAAGCCTCTCTACTACGCCTTTAAGCGTAAAGAAGCTTTCATCTTCGCCGTAGAAGCCCATGCACAGCTTCTCTTTTTCCTGAGGGAGTTGTGCGCCGTCTTCCGCTTTTACAAAGCTGTTTCCAAGCTCAAAGAAGCGCACGGCGGGAATCCTGCGCGAGCTGTTCGTCGCAAGAACCTGCATCATACCGGGGAGGAGGGTCGTCCGCATTACGGAAGTATCTTCCCCTAAAGGATTTATTATGTTTACAAAGTTCCTGTATTGTGACTCCTCGGGCAGGCGCATTCTGTCCGCGGATTTGGGGCTTACGAAGCTGTAGGTCATTATCTCGCTGACCCCCATTCCTATCAGGACCTCTTTTACCGTCTTTCTCAGCGTCTGAAGCGGAGTCAGTCCCGCCTCTCCGATGCCCGAAGGCAAAGCGGCGGGCACTTTGTCGTAGCCGAACATCCTGGCCACTTCCTCCACATAGTCTTCTTCTATGAAAAGGTCCTGACGCACGGTTGGAGCGGTGCAGCTTATAATGTCTCCGTTGACGGAGGTTTTAATCTCCAGACCGTTTAGGTAGGCGCACATCTGCTCCGTGGATATGTCCGCCCCTATGAGCTTTCTGATTCTGCTTGCGCGTATATCGGTGCTCACCGGCAATGCGGGATTAGGATAAGCGTCCACTCGGCCGCCGAGTACCACGCCCGCACCCAGGCTTTCCACGAGGTAGCAGAAGCGGTCGCAGGCAGGACCCGCAAGATTGGGATCTATGCCCTTTTCGAAGCGCCCGGAGGCCTCCGTGCGCAGGCGCAGGAATCCCGAGGTCTTTCTTATGCAGTCTCCGTTGAAGTTCGCGGACTCCACAAGAACCGCCTTCGTATCTTCTCTTATCTCCGAGCTGAGACCGCCCATTACGCCGGCTATGGCTATGGGGCCTTGGGCGTCGTTTATCATAAGGACTCCGGAATTGAGCTCCCTTTCGCTGCCGTCGAGGGTGATAAAGCGGTCTCCGTCCGAAGCCGTGTCCACGATTATTTTCCCACCGCGCACCGCGCTTACGTCGAAGGCGTGCAGGGGCTGGCCGTATTCAAGCATCACGTAGTTTGAGATGTCCACTATGTTGTTTATAGGTCTCATTCCGGCAAGCATGAGAGCGCGCTGCAGCCACCAGGGTGAAGGAGCTATCTTTATATCTTTGATTATCCTGCAGCAGTATCTTGGGCAGAGCTGAGGCTTCTTAATCTCTATTTCGATGAGCCCTTCGCAGCTCTCGTCTTCCGAGCCGGGGCAGTCCAAGGGCGGATACTTTACATTGCCGCCGAAAGTCGCGGCCGACTCCCTGGCTATGCCGAGCATGGAAAGGCAGTCCGGCCTGTTGGGGGTTATTTCAAAATCCACTGTGGGCTCGTCCAGGCCGAGGGCCTCCACTATGGGCGTTCCGGGCACAAAATCTTCGCCGCTGAGTATCCAAAGACCGTCTCTGTCTTTGGCGGGAACCACCTTGTCCGGGAAACCTAATTCCTGACAGCCGCACATCATGCCTTCGCTTCTTACACCTCTGATTTCCCCCGCTCTTATTATGTCTCCTTCGGGGTTCTTGGCCTTGCCGTGAAGGGGTCCCGGCACTCTGGCTCCATCCAATGCGACAGCGACGCGGTCGCCGGTCTTCATGTTAGCGGCTCCGGTCACTATGGCGACCGGCTCGCTCCGTCCCACATCCACGCTGCATACCGCAAGCCTGTCGGCGTTGGGATGGGCTTCGATGCGCTCTATGCGCCCCGCCACAACACCCTCTATGTTTTTATTCGGGTATTCGACGCTTTCCAAGTTTGTGCCGGACAATACCATGCCGTCAAGCCAGTCCGAAAGGTCGACTTTTATGTCCGTATATTCTCTTAACCACTTGATGGGTACAAGCATCTATGCGCCTCCTATTTGAACTGTTTTATAAAACGCAGGTCGTTCTCGTAGAGCAGGCGTATGTCGTCCACTCCGTGTCTGATCATGGCTATTCTCTCAATACCCATTCCGAAGGCGAAGCCCGTGTACTTTTCGCTGTCTATGCCTCCTACGGCAAGGACATTGGGATGAACCATGCCGCAGCCCAGTATCTCTATCCAGCCGGAGCCTTTGCACAGGCTGCAGCCCTTGCCGCCGCACTTAAAACAGCTGACGTCCATCTCGGCGGAGGGCTCCGTAAAGGGGAAGTGATGCGGTCTGAACTTTGTTTGGGTATCCGGTCCGAACATCTGCCTCGCGAAGCTGCTGAGCACGCCTTTAAGGTCGCTCATGCTGATGCCTTTGTCCACTAAAAGACCCTCCAGCTGGTGGAACATCGGGGAATGCGTCGCGTCCGGGGTGTCGCATCTGAAAACCCTGCCCGGAGATATGACCCTGAAGGGCGGCTTGCGGCTCATTATCGTTCTCACCTGAACCGGCGAGGTCTGGGTGCGCAGAAGCGTATCTTCCGTGATGTAGAAGGTGTCGCTCATGTCGCGCGAGGGATGGTTGGGCCCCGCGTTTAAAGCGTCAAAATTATTGAATACCGTCTCTATCTCCGGGCCCTCGCTTATGGAAAAGCCCATGTTCATAAAGATTTGGCTTATGCTGTCTATGGTAATTCCCATGAGGTGAGGGTGTCCGGGTTCGGGCTGCACACCCGGCTCGGTCACGTCCACGGCCTCGGCATCGAAGCGGGCCTGTTTTTCCTTTTCTTTGAGCGTCGAAATACCGCGGCTTATGATATCCTCTATCGCCGCTTTGGTTTCGTTTGCTACGAGGCCGAGGGCCCTCCTGCTCTCCGGGGGGAGATCCTTCATGGATTTAAGTATCTCCGTAAGCTCTCCCTTTTTCCCCAAAAAGGCCACTCTCAGGGCTTCGGCGGCCTCGGTGGAAGCTGCCGAGTTCATAAGCTCCTCCGCCTTTATGCGCAGGGCTTTTAGTTTTTCTATCATCTGCGATCTCCTGTGATCCTTATTTTTCCTGTTTTTTTTACGGCTGCCGCGCGCTGGCGCAGCGCCTCGAACATTATTATTCCGCCCGCCAGAGCCGCGTTCAAAGACTCCGTGCGTCCGGCCATGGGTATGGAAACGGGCGTGGCTATCCTAAGCATTTCCTCGCTTATTCCTCCGCCCTCGTTGCCTATTATTATGGCCGCGTCCTCGGAAAGGGGAGCGTCGTAATACGCAAGCCCGGCTTTCATCGCCGCGGCAAAAGCATTTTTACCGTGCGTGCGCAGCAGCTCGCAGGCGCGCTCCGCGCCAAGCCCTATGAGCATGGGAAGGCGGAAAAGGCTGCCGGCCGCCGCCCTTACGACCTTCGGAGAGTAAGGGTCAACCGAGCCTTTTACGAGAATCGCCCCCGAAAAGCCCGCCGCGTCCGCCGTTCTTATGAG
>DAONZO010000131.1:0-3584 GCA_035406945.1 Bacillota bacterium
CTTCGTAGTCGTATATGGAAAGATTCCAGGTCTCGGGCACAAGCGTGGCCACGGAAATGTCGAGGCCCATGCGGCTTCCGTATTCCGAAAGCGTCTTAATAAAGGCGGTGAAGCCGTCTTTGGTTCCGGAAAGGTAGAGGTCTTCGTAATCTACATTAAGGCCGTCCACATCGTACAAAGCGCAGTAGAAGAGATATTGGGCGACGGTCTTGTTGCGCAGGGTCTTGTCCTGCATCACCTTGAGCGTATACCTGCTCGAGCCGGAAGTTGTGAAAGCGTTCGTTGCCGTTGCCCAAACCCTGTATCCGTTCGCGTGAGCGGTATCCGTGTAGCCTATATTCGCATTGTTCCCGAGTTCCCCGTCTCTATCCACCATCTGGAAGAACCACTCGAAGGGAGCTATCACATCTATGCCCTCCGCTTTAGGCGGAGCACCCTTGGGAGAAACATCCCAGGCCACGTTAAAGCGGCGTTCCGGGTTCAGTTTTTCCTTTGCCGCGTAGCTGAATTCCGGAAAGCTGTCGCCGGGGCCTGGGGTTTTGAGGCAGTCGCTCATTATATAGACCGTCTCGCCGTTGAGTATTTCCACCAGGCAGAAGGCTCCCAGGTCTTCTATGAGCCTGCAGAACTGCCCCTCTATGAGCACTACATTGTGTCCCCCGCCGCTTATCAGAGAAGCCGCGGCGCTGCAGTTTCGGCTGACCCGCAGAAGGTCGGAAGCCGATGTGTTGGGGTAAAGTAAAAGCCTCTCGCCCTGAAGGTCGTAGTCGAGCCTTGACATCTGCGCAAGTATCTTGAGCGGCACATAGAGCTTGCTGCCTATGCCGCGCATGGACACGTGCACGGTTCCGACGTTCTTTTTAATGAACTCGGTAGTCTCGCTGTCCGCTATAAAAATTTCCATATTGCCGGGTTCAAAGAAAATCTGATACTTGAGCGGATCAAAGCGGAATTTCGATGTTTCGCCGTAACGCATAAAATCGTCCAGGCTTATGTACAGGTTGCCGTGGTATTCATAGCCCGTATCTAAAGTCTGTCCGCGGCATATTACTTCGAGCGGGGTAAAGTCGTCTCCGGCCGCGTAGGCCGACAGGGTCGCAAACAGCAGTATTAGAATCGGTATTATTAAACGTCTCATGAAACCTCCGTATCTGGCTTTTTGATAATGCTTAATTATACCTCAGTAAGAGGAATAATGCAAAAAGGAGAACCTCTGTGCGGTTCTCCTTTGTTTTACTTTTTTGTTCCGTTGCAGCTATGCTTCCGCGGAGGTTTTCCCCTCTGCGGGGGCTTCTTCAGCTGCAGGTTCTTCGGGGGCGGCCTCTTCCGCGGGAGCTTCTTCAGCTGACGCTTCTTCGGGGGCAGCCTCTTCCGCGGGAGCTTCTTCGGCTGCCGGTTCTTCGGCTACGGCCTCTTCCGCGGGAGCTTCTTCAGCCGCAGGTTCTTCGGGGGCGGCCTCTTCCGCGGGAGCTTCTTCAGCTGCCGGTTCTTCGGCTACGGCCTCTTCCGCGGGGGCTTCTTCAGCCGCAGGCTCTTCGGCCACGGCCTCTTCCGCGGGAGCTTCTTCAGCCGCGGGTTCTTCGGCCACGGCCTCTTCCGCGGGAGCTTCTTCAACCGCAGGTCCTTCGGCTACGGCCTCTTCCGCGGGAGCTTCTTCAGCCGCGGGTTCTTCGGCAGCAGACTCTCTCTCCGCGCCCGGCTCCAGAGTCTCCTTAACGCTGAGAGAAATCCTTCTGGCCTCTTTGTCGATCTCCAGAATCTTGATTTCTATCTCCTGGCCTATGGAAAGCTCGTCGGAAACCTTGTTGACCCTCTTGTGTGCAAGCTCGGAAATATGTACGAGCCCGTCGAGTCCCGGAGAGAGCTCTACAAAAGCGCCGTATTCCTTTATCTGCACGACCTTGCCCTTTACAATGTCGCCTTCGCTGTACTGCTCGTCTATAACCGACCAGGGTTCGGGCTGGTTCTGCTTCATGCCCAGAGAAATCTTACCCTTTTCGGCGTTCATGGACAGTATTTTTACGTTGACAACCTGCCCTATCTCCAGAGCCTCCTGGGGATGTCTGAGCTTGCCCCAGCTTATTTCCGAGATGTGCAGCAGACCGTCTATTCCGCCTATGTCGACAAATGCGCCGTAGTCGGTAAATCTCATTACCTTTCCTTCGACTACGTCGCCGACATTGAGGGTATCCCAGATTTCGGCTATCTTCTTGCGCTTTTCTTCGTTGAGGAAAGCCTTGTGCGAGAAGACTGCCTTGTTCCTTCTCTGATCCACTCTGGTAACCTTGACGGGAAGCGTCTTACCCACAAACTCCGCCGCGCTTTCCACGTAGCGATCTGCAAGCTGAGACATGGGAATGAATCCGGAGACTTCCTTGTACACGGCTATTACGCCGCCCTTAACCTCTTTTACTACGGTTACGTTGAGAATCTCCTTGCTATCTAAAGCGACGGTGATCTCATCCCAATTCTCGCCGGACTGCATCCTCTTTCTGGAAAGGAGCAGATTTCCGTCGCCGTCGTCGGACTTGACGACTTTGACCTGAACCTCGTCGCCCTCGGCAAAGAGATCGGGCAGGCTCTGACCTTCTTCGAGGGGAACTTCCTCTTTGGGGAGCATGCCGTCTTTCTTGCAGCCCAGGTTCACGACCGCGTATTCGGGTGTGACCTGAACAACGGTGCCGGTAACGACCTCGCCTCTTCCGGGTAGCTTAAGGGACTTTTCGATCTCGTCCATATAAGCGGCCATTTCGTTCATTTCTTCGTTCGGATTCTTAGTGAAAACTTCACTCATGGTAGCAATAACCTCCTTAATTATGCGTTCGGGCGCCGATGCGCTCGCCGCAACGCCTATTTTATCGTATTTTATTAGTTCGTGCAATGGCAAATCATCGCTTTTTTCAATAAAAAGCGCATTTTCGCAGGTCTTTTTGCAAATTTCCAGAAGTTTGAGCGAATTTGAACTTGAAGCATCGCCCAAAACCAGCATGATATCCGAACGGGAGGCGAGCGAAAGCGCTCCTTTCTGGCGAAGGGAACTGGCTTTGCATATGGTGTTTACTATCTCGATGTCCGCCGAAGCCTGCCTGAGGACGGCGGCACATTCTTCAAATTTTTCGGCGCTTATGGTAGTCTGGGCGACTACGCTTAAAGGCTTTCCGCTGAACGATAACGCAAGCCGCTCCGCTTCTTCGGCGCTGTAAACCGCTCCGGCGGAAAGAGGCGTGCTGCCGAGTATGCCGACGACCTCCGGGTGGGAAGCGTCCCCTATTACCGCCGTATATCTGCCGCAGGCGGCGGCCTCGGATGCTATGCGGTGTATTTTTGCCACAAACGGACAGGTTTCGTCCAGCAGCCTTATTCCCCTTGCGGCGGCGGCTTCGTAGGTGGAGCGCGGCTCTCCGTGGGCCCTTATTACAAGCTCCGCCCCGTCCGGGACTTCGGAGATGTCTTTTACGCTTACAAGACCCTCTTCAGCCAGTTCTTTAAGCACCTCTTTATTATGTATGAGCTGCCCCAGACAGTAGAGCTTTCCGCCTTCTTCGGCGAGTTCGGCGAGGCGCTTTCCGACGGCCTCCACAGCA
>DAONZO010000132.1:0-3580 GCA_035406945.1 Bacillota bacterium
AGCCTTGTATAAAATCAACCCAAAAATAGACGTACCCATATACACTCAGCTCGTGGACATGATAAAGGCCGATATCGTCGGAGGGGTTATTCCCTACGGCAGCAAGCTTCCTACGGTGAGGGAACTGAGCGAGGAATGCGGGGTCGCGCCCGGAACGGTCATGCGCGTCTACGACCAGTTAGAGCAGTTAGGTCTTGCCGAAAAGAAGCAGGGCAAGGGGACTTTCGCCTGCTACCGCCGCGCGGACGAGGGCAGCCGCAAGGAAAAGGCCATGGCTGCCATAGATGTGATGCTCGATACCATGGGCGAACTCGAATTCAGCGAGAGCGAGACCAGCATATTCTTAAATCTTAAGCTGCGCGAAAGGGCGTCGGATTTGAAGGGTGTTCAGATAGCCGTAGTAGAGTGCAACAACGAAGCCCTGTACCAGATAAGCGAGCAGCTGCGCGGTGTGGGTGAAGTGTCGGTATATCCTTATCATTTAGACGAAATAAGAGCTTATCCTTACAGCATTCCCGAGGACATGGATCTCATCGTGGTATCAGCCCCTCATGCTCAGGAGCTTACAGAGCTTCTGCCCGTAGGCGCTAAAACGGTGAAAGCCGTTTTAAGCCTTACGCCGGCAAGTTTTATTCGTATAGCCCGCATAGCCGCCGGCAGCAGGGTGGGCGTGCTGAGTCAGAGCTCGCGCTTCGGAGACCTGCTTGCGGAAAGCTGCCGCAGCATCGCGGAGAATGTTTCCGTTGCGAGTCCGGCACTTTTTTCTTCCGACATTGCCGCTTATCTTAAAAGTATAAGCGTACTGCTGCTCCCCATGGACTACGAGCGCTTTTGCAGCGAAGAGGATGCCGGGAAGATAAAGGCCTTCGCTGCGGACCACAGCGTAATACAGTGCGGTTACCGCATAGACGAAGGCTCCATGATGTACATAGAAGACCGGATAAAGAAGCTGAGGCGCTGAATTAAAGGCGCCTTTTGCTTGCTTTCGATATCTGCCCTGCGCGAGCGCCAATTTGCATAAACCCTCGCCGCTTATCCCGGACAGATATTGTTCTTATCGAAAACGAAAGGGGTACAAGATGATAATTTACTTTAGCGGAACGGGAAACAGCCGATATGTTGCAGACAGGTTCGGGGAGCTTCTCTCCGACGATGTTCTCAACCTGTTTGAACGCATTAAAGAGGGCGACTTTTCCGCCCTGCAGTCCGAAAAACCCTGGGTGGTGGTTGCGCCCACCTACTCGTGGCAAGTGCCTCACCTGCTGCGCGACTGGCTGCTCAAGGCGGAGCTGCTCGGCAGCAAGGATATTTATTTTGTGCTCACCTGCGGGGACAGCATAGGAAACGCCGCGAAATACGCGAAAGGAATAGCCGATGCCAAGGCGATGAACTTTAAGGGGCTTCAAAAGGTAATAATGCCGGAAAACTATATTGCCATGTTTCCTGTTCCGAGCAGGGAAAAAAGTCTGCGCATAGTGGAAGCGGCAGAACCTGCCATAGCTGCCATCGCGGAAACCATAGGGGCGGGCAGGGAACTGAATCCTCCCGTGGGCATTTTCGGAAAGCTGCTGAGCGGCTTAGTCAACAAGGTTTTTTACAATCATGTGATAAGCGACAAGAAATTTGTCGTCGGCGAGAGATGTACAGCCTGCGGTCTTTGCGCGTCTATGTGCCCTCTTTCCAACATATCGCTCGCGAGCGGCAAACCGCTCTGGCAGGGCAACTGCACCCACTGCATGGCCTGCATATGCCACTGCCCCGAAGAAGCCATAGAATACGGCAAAATATCCGTGGGAAAATGGCGCTATAAATGTCCGAAATAGTAAAAATTTACGAAACAAAGGCGAGTTAAAATCGCAGATTACGGAGCAAACCGTGTTCGGGCTGCGAAGTGTGCCAAAGCGGTGCATAAAGTTGTTTTTGGCACAGCAATATATTCATGTGTGTCAATTTCGCAAGATTTTCCGAAATAGACACATTAATTTTTGCAAAAATCTGGATAATTTCGCACAAGACGCCCTTTCATCCAATAGAATTGTACCTACAACTTGGGACAACAGTGATTTAGGCACATTATATTTGTTTGACACGATTTCGGCCTATACACGAGAACAATATTTTTTGGAAACGTGTGCCAAAGCCCAAGGTTTTTAGGAAACCGGCACGTTCCCATATATTCCCATTAAAAAATGTGCATAGTGAAAAGTGTTCTACATTTTAGGCACATTCCCCAGTTTCTTTTACAGCCACTTTTTGTTTAATTCGGAAAACCGGCGAGCCGAACGTATGCGCTAAGGAGACAATCGTGAGGCGATGCTGCTATTTATATCTATTGCAATACAAAAAACAGTAAGATAGTCATTTGAAAAACCCTCCGCAAAATATCAAGTAATGCGGAGGGCAATTTAATTGTCTGTAGATGTGCTTGTATTTCGTGAATGCCGGTTTATCCGATATAAGCCTCCAGCACTTGCAGGGTGGCGGTTACGCCGTCCTTGTGGCTGCGCTCGTAGCCGTGGGAAGCGTACACTCCGGGGCCCATGCAGCCGTGGCGCACATTGCCGCCGGCCCTCACCATAACGTCCACATCCGAACTGTAGCCGGTATATACGTCCACAGCATAGTCCGCCTTGCTCTCTATGGCGGCGGCCTCGAGCCCCTTTACGACCTCGTAGCTGTACGGGCTCACTCCGTCTTTTGCGCATATCGAAAGCATATGTTCCGTGCAAATCAGTCCTTCTCCCACGCAGCCCATGTCGAGACTTATGGCTTCAACCACATCCTGCGGAAGAAAGCCGGCGCCGCCGTGGCCCACCTCTTCAAAAGCGGTAAAATGCAGATAGACCTTGCGCCCCGGAGTACGGCCGCTGTCCTTCAGAAACTTCGCGTAGGCCAGCAGAATCCCGACGCAGAGCTTGTCGTCCAAAAAGCGGCTCTTTATGTATCCGCTGTCCGTGACTCTCGCCCTCGGCTCGAAGCACACGAAATCCCCGGCGCTTATCCCTAACTTTTCGACGTCTTCAATGCAGCTTACATTTTCGTCTATCACCACCTCGGTGTCGTCGAAGTCGTGCGGGTTTCCGTCTATCTTGGAATTGACGTGAGCCGACGCGTTGACGAGCTGGAAGGTCCCCTCGTAGACGCCGGAAAACTTGGTGATTATCCTTACGTTTTCCGTATTGGCGGTGGTCGCCTTAAGACCGCCTATACCAACTATCTTAAGCCTGCCGTTCGACTTTATCTCCTTTACCATTCCGCCCAGGGTATCTATGTGGGCCATTATGAGCAGGGGATTTCCCTTCCCGCCCAATTCAACGGTGACGCCGTCCTTAATGGTGAGCTGCGGCTTGTAGCCGAGCTCGGAAAACTCTTTGGCCACCCATTCGGCCGCTTTGGCGGCATAGCCGCTGGGGCTGTCGACGGCGAGGATTTCGAGGGTCTTGCGCACCGCATAATCGGTGTAGTCTTTGATGGAGCTTTTCATGGCCATCCTTTCTTTTTGTGTTTTATCAATAAATTTTATATATTGTCGATAGTATGAAATCCGCGATAAAGCTGAGGGGGCCGGACAGGAGCATGG
>DAONZO010000133.1:0-3576 GCA_035406945.1 Bacillota bacterium
ATACTGGCGCAGCAGCATTTCCAAACCCTGAGCGAAGATTTTGCCGCCTTCGGTTTTAAGATAGTGTTGCTTACGGGTTCCGTAAGCGCGGCCGAGCGTCGCGGCGCTCTGGCGTCCATAGCTTCGGGAGAGGCCGACATCGTAATAGGCACCCACGCCATGCTTTCCGAGGCTGCACAGTTTTCAAACCTGGGTCTGGTAATAACGGACGAACAGCACAGGTTCGGCGTTGGCCAAAGAAAGACCCTTACTCAAAAGGGGCTCAGCCCCGACGTGCTTGTAATGACCGCTACACCCATACCCAGAACCCTTGCCGTGGTCCTTTACGGCGACCTCGATATTTCCGTGATAGACGAGCTCCCGCCGGGTCGCCGCGCCGTCGATACCAGGCAGTACGATGAGGCGTCCAGAGCTTCCGCCTATGAGCTGCTGATAAGAGAGGTGAGGGCGGGGCGTCAGGCTTACATAGTGGCTCCGCTCATAGAAGACTCCGAAAATCTGGATTCCCGCTCCGCGGAGGGGATATTCGAAGAGTTTAGAAGAGATTACCCGGATATCCCCTGCGATCTTCTGCACGGGAGCCTTAAGCAGGAAGAGAAAAACCGCATAATGCAGGAATTTTACGAGGGAAAATTGAAAGTTCTTGTATCCACGGTCGTAATAGAGGTTGGAATAAACGTTCCGAACGCCGGCGTCATGCTGATAGAAAATTCCGAGCGCTTCGGCCTTGCCCAGCTGCATCAGCTTCGCGGAAGGGTGGGGCGCGGCACGGCTGATTCCTATTGTCTTTTGCTTCTGGACGATGACAAAGGCGTGGCAAAGGAGAGGGCCGATATGCTCTGCAGCAGCAACGACGGGCTTTTAATTGCGGAGAAAGACTTGGAACTCCGAGGCCCCGGCGAGCTCTTCGGTTACAGGCAGCACGGTCTTCCTCAGCTTCAGCTCGCGGACCCCGTAAGGCATGTAAAAGCCGCGGAGCAGGCGGGCAGGGCGCTTGAGCGCCTGCTGGAATCAGACCCCTTGCTTGCCGCTCCACAGAACAGCTTCTTGGCGGAAAGGGTTGACGATAAATTCTTAAACTCTCGCACGCTGGTATTGTAAACTGCACTTTGTATATGCTAAAATACTGAGTGGAGGACTTGGATGAGAATAGTATCCGGTGAATTCAAAGGGAGGCGGCTTATCTCTCCGCCCGACTATGAGATAAGACCCACGGGCGACAAAGTAAAGGAAGCCGTATTCAGCATCATAATGCCCTACACGGACGCAGGATTTAAGGCGGTCGACCTTTTCGCGGGTTCCGGAAGCATGGGGCTCGAAGCCATAAGCCGGGGAGCGTCAATGGTTTATTTCAGCGATGCGGCAAGGAGCAGCATTGCGCTCATAAAGGAAAACATATCCCTGTGCGGAGCCTCCGACAGAGCATTTGTGCTTTCCGGAGATTTCAGAAATAACATAAGGCGCATAAAAGACGAGATAGACGTATATTTTATAGACCCTCCCTACGCCGACGGATATATAGTTCCGGCGCTGGAAGAGATAAGAAGCTCCGGAAATCTGAAGCCCGGGGGGCTTGTCATCTGCGAGCACTCCCCTAAGGAGCATCTTCCGGAGTTCATAGAAGGCTATCAACTGTTAAAGACCCGCACATACGGAGCAAGCTCCGTAAGCGTATACGAAAAGACAGAGGAGTAAATATGCTTAAGGCTCTATTTGCCGGCTCTTTCGACCCCGTCCACCTGGGTCATATCGACATAATACGAAGAGCCTCGGCCTGCTTCGACGAAGTTGTGGTTGCCGTTACGGTGAACCTTGCGAAGCGCAATATGTTTTCCGTCGATGAAAGATTGGAAATGCTGGAAGAAGTATGTCGCGACCTGCCCAATGTCACAATAGACAGGATAGACGGGCTGCGTTCCGAATACATAGGCAGGAACGGAATTAACGTAGACCTTCGCAGCATCCGAAACGAGACCGATTTGGACTACGAAATGCCCGTTCAGCAGATGTTTGCGGAGATGGGCTTCGGGGCGGAAACCCTCGTCATGTTCACTCCGCCGCGTTTAAGCTATATAAGTTCTAATCAAATACGGCAGGTATACAGCCTCGGCGGCGACGTAAGCGCCATGGTGGATGCGCGCACGCTGGCTTATATGGATAAAAAACTTAGTCAAACGACAAGATTATAGACAATATTTCAAGGAGGATTACATGAAAGTTTTAGAGTTGCTCGACGAGCTTGAAGAAATTATGGCGGCATCGTCTGCCGTTCCCCTTCTTAAGAAGGTAATGGTGGACCCCGACGAGATTACGGAGATAGTGCGCGAGATAAGGCTCGAACTTCCGGACGAGATACAGCAGGCGCAGTGGATTAAAAACGAGAGAGCCAGAATATTGGAAGACGCCAAGGCGGAGTACGAGGGCATACTCGACGAGGCCCAGATCAAGGCCGATAAAATGGTTGAGCATGACGAGATAACCATTAAGGCAAAGCAGAAATCAGAGGACATTTTGGCAAACGCCAGAGATTACGCCCAGATAACCATGATGGAATCCCTCGATTATTCCGACCAGATACTCAATGCCCTTCAGCAGAAGATGGACATGATATACGGTTCTTATTTTACCGATATGTACGGAGAGCTTCAGGCTACTTTCGACAAGATAAGCAACAATCTCAGTTTCAGCAGAAACGAGATTAAGGACAAAATATACAGGATTCAGGCGGAGAAGAACGAACAGCGTTGAAGATAGCGGGACTTGTTTCGGAATTTAATCCTTTTCATTCGGGTCACGAATATCTGCTCGGCAGCATCAGGGAACGCTTGTCCCCTGACGCTGTCGTTTGCGTTATGAGCGGAAATTTTGTGCAGAGGGGGGAGCCGGCGCTGCTGGACAAGTGGGCGAGGGCGAAGAGCGCGGTGCTGTGCGGAGCCGACCTCGTTTTAGAGCTGCCGTTTTGTTATGCGGTAAACGGTGCGAGCGAATTTGCCAAGGGAGCTATAAGGATACTCAAGGGCATAGGGGCCACCCACATAGCTTTCGGAAGCGAGAGCGGAGACGCGGAAAGGCTCGCTGCGGTTGCGGAGGCTCTTACGGAGGAAAGCGAAGACTTCAAGGCCGAGCTTGCTGCTCTGATGTCCGGGGGAATGTCGTACCCGGCCGCTTACTGCAGGGCCGCTTCGGGGCTTTTAGGAAGCGAGTTTGCACCGGGCGCAAACGACACGCTCGCCATAGAGTATCTAAAGCAAAACGTTATTCAAAACGCGGGGCTTAAAGTTTTTTGCGTTCTCAGAAAGGGCGCTGCTCACGACGATATGTCGGACGGAGAGACTCTTTCGGCGGCAAGGATAAGAAGGGATGTTTCGCAGGGCATGGGGCTTGAGACCGTCTCTGCTAATATGCCGGAAAGGGCCTACGAGATACTGTCTTCCGCTCAAATTTTCGGAGCCGAAGCGAAACGGCGCTATTTTGAGCTTGTCCGTTATCTCTTGCTGAACAAAAGCACGGAGGAGCTTGCTGCGCTGCGCGGAGCCTTCGGGGGGATAGAGGGCCGCCTGCACGAAGCCGCCCTGC
>DAONZO010000134.1:0-3546 GCA_035406945.1 Bacillota bacterium
GAGCAGGACAGGGCCGCGGCCGTCATAGGCGAGATGTTTAAGGTGGTGGAAAGCGGCATGCCCCTCGACGAACAGAAGGTCGAGTACATACTTACCCTTTCCAAAGAAGGGGTTTCCTACACCCAGAGCAACATCTCCCGCAATGTGATTTGCTTTACCCACAAGGGAAAGCCGCTGAAGCCCAAGACCATAGGTCAGCGCCGTTATGTGGAGGCCATAAAGGAAAACGATATAAGCTTCGGCATAGGTCCCGCCGGAACCGGCAAGACCTACATAGCCGTCGCCATGGCCGTAAACGCGCTGAAGAACAAAGAGGTAGAGAAGCTGGTCTTAGCCCGGCCCGCGGTGGAAGCGGGCGAGCGCCTGGGCTTTCTGCCCGGGGACCTTCAGGAAAAAGTGGATCCCTATCTGCGTCCGCTTTACGATGCCCTATACGATATTTTAGGCAGGGACGCGGCCCTGCGCCTTAAGGAAAAAGAGACCATAGAGGTTGTTCCTTTGGCCTACATGAGGGGACGCACTTTAGACAATTCCTTTATAATACTGGACGAGGCGCAGAATGCCACCAAGGAGCAGATGAAGATGTTCCTTACCAGAATGGGTTTCGGCTCCAAGGTTATAGTGACAGGAGACATAACTCAGATAGACCTGCCGCGCGGAAAACGCTCCGGCCTTGTGGACGCCATGAAGGTGCTCGACGGCGTGGAGGGCATAGCTTTTTGCCGTTTGAACGACAGCGACGTGGTGCGTCATCCATTGGTGCGCCGCATAGTCAACGCCTACGACAGATATATCAGGAACCACCCGGAATGGTCGGACGAAGACGGGGATATCAAGGAGAAGAGATAGTTGCGCATTTATTTCGACGATGAAGGCTCTACCACGCGCCTTATGGAAGAAATCATGATAAAGGCCGCAGAGCTCTGCGCCCGCCGCGAGGGGCTCGATCCGGAAAAGCTCTCGCTAAGCGTGAGCTTTGCGTGCAAGGACGAAATACGGCGATTGAACAGGGAATACCGCGGGAAAGACGCCGTCACCGACGTGCTTTCCTTCCCTCAGTTCGACGGTTTTGAAGAGCTGAATGATTGGGGCGAGATTTCTCTTGGCGATGTCGTTTTGTGCGAGGATAAGGCAAGGGAGCAGGCCGCCGAATTCGGTCACAGCTACGAGAGAGAGCTCATATATCTTTTTGTTCACAGCGTATTTCATCTCTTAGGCTACGACCATATGGACGCCGAGGAAAAATCGGAGATGAGGGAAGCCGAGGAAGAGATAATGACGGCGCTTGGCATAGAGCGCAAGGCCGAAGTTTTATCCGAATCTGCGGACTGCGACGCAAAAGCGCTTTATCTTGAAGCCGCGGCCGCCCTTAAAAACGCTTATGCGCCTTTTTCAAAATTTAAGGTGGGGGCCGCGCTTTTAGGCGCTAACGGCAAGATATATACGGGCGTAAACGTGGAAAACTCCAGCTACGGAGCGACAATATGCGCGGAGCGCAGCGCCTGTGTAAAAGCCGTGAGCGACGGCTGCCGCGAGTTTAAGGCCCTTGCCATAGCTTCAAGCGACGGAGAGGTCCTTCCCTGCGGAATATGCCGTCAGTTCCTCTTTGAGTTTTGCGAGCATCTGCCGATTATCGTCGGCGAAGACGAGGAACACTTGAGGATTTTTGATTTAAGCGAGCTTTTGGCGGAGGGTTTCAGACTCAGATGAAAAGCGGTTTCATAGGCATAATAGGCCGTCCGAATGTCGGGAAATCCACACTTCTTAACGCCATATTAGGCGAGAAAATAGCCATAGCCACGGATAAGCCCCAAACCACGCGCAATGCCATACGGGGCATTTACACCCGCATGGGAGAAGACTCCGAGCCCCTTGCACAGATGGTTTTTATAGACACTCCGGGCATACACAGGCCCAAGAACGAGCTGGGGGCGTATATGACGGGAACCGCCGTCTCCACCCTCAGGGAAGTGGATGTGATATTATTTTTGATAGATTCTCCCTACGCGGGTCCAAGCTCCGGCGACGGCTATATATTGGAGCTGTTGAAGAACTCGGACAAGCCCAAAATACTCATAATAAACAAGATAGACAGGATAGAGCCGGACGTCTTTGCCAAGATATACGAAAGCTACGAGGCCATGGGCATTTTCGAGCGCATCATAGGCACCAACGCTCTTAAGGGGAAGAACGTGGACGTCCTTTTGAGCGAGCTCGAAGGCTATCTGGAAGAAGGCCCCATGTACTTCCCGCCCGACATGGTGACCGACCAAGCGCTGCGCTTTTTGGTGAGCGAGATAATAAGAGAAAAGCTGCTGCTTTACCTGAAAGACGAGGTTCCGCACGGGGTTGCCGTAGAAATTGAGCGTTATGACGAGGGCGAAAAATTAGTGAGCATCTATGCCGCCATATACTGCGAGCGCAAGTCGCACAAGGGGATCATAATAGGCAAAGAGGGCAGGAAGCTCAAGGGGATAGGAAAGAGCGCCAGGCTCGAAATCGAAGCCCTTATAGGAACTCAGGTCTATTTAGAGATATTCGTAAAGGTAAGGGAAAACTGGCGCGACAGCGCTCGAACGCTTAGAGACCTGGGCTATCGCAAGGAATAAGAGCGGAATAAAAGTGAAGGCTATCTACGAAAGAACGGCGGCTCTGATAGGAGAACCCGCCATGGAGAAACTGAAAAAAGCGAGGGTGCTCGTAATAGGCCTTGGGGGAGTGGGCGGCTACACGGCCGAGGCTTTAGCAAGAGCCGGAGTCGGCACTTTGGGTTTTTGCGACTTTGATATCGTGGACCCGACCAATTTCAATCGTCAGATATTAGCCCTCGAAAGCGGTGTGGGAAGGCTTAAAGTAGAACTTGCAAAAGAGAGGGCGGAGGATATAAACCCGAGCGCTTTAATAAGGACTTTTCCTTTTAAGGTGGATGCGGAAAGCATAGGGCTCCTCGAAATAGCCTCCTGGGATTATGTTGCGGATGCCGTAGACGAGGTTTCGGCCAAGCTTCTGATAATCGAAAGCTGCGCGGAGCGGGGTGTTCCGGTAATAAGCTCCATGGGCACGGGCAACAAGCTCAACCCTTTCAGCTACCGCATAGCCCCAATAGAAAAGACCGACACGGACCCTCTGGCAAGGCTTATGAGAAAGAAGCTTAAAGAGAGGGGCATAAGCGGGATTCCGGTGCTATATTCCCCGGAGCCTCCAAAAATAGAGTCGCTCGAAAAAGGCGCGCCCATACCGTCCATATCCTACATGCCCGCCGTCGCGGGTCTGATGCTGGCTTCTCACGTAATAAACGAGCTTATAAAAGAATAACACCGTCCCGAATTGCTTAATTCGGCCGCGCCGCGGCTAAAAAGCCCCGTCGCCAACACCTTTTAATATGTAATAGATTCTAAAACACTTGTTTTAAATTCTAATTATCCTTATGCCAAGCTTCGCTCAATTCAGGATATTTTTCTTGCAATTCCTCAAATTCTTCATATTCATCGTATGTATATACTTTCAGTTCTCCATTAAGCAAGTCTATGCTCCAGAAACCGCAAA
>DAONZO010000135.1:0-3528 GCA_035406945.1 Bacillota bacterium
CTCCGGCATACTGCAGATCGGCGTCTATGCCGTGCCCGGAAAAAACCGCTTTGACATCCGAAAGCTCCACCTGTTTGCCCATGTTGAGCTGCAGCATGCTGCCCCCGGTAAAGTCCATGCCGAGATTAAAGCCGAATATCAGACCCGCGCCTATTCCTATTACGATTATGACGGCTGCGACTATATAGAGCTTCTTGCGCAGTTCCAAAAACCCTATTTCCTTTAAAGGCTTTATTATGTCCACGGCGCCGAAAACCGCGGGCGCCGCAAGCGCTTTGATTTCGGTCACCTCGTTAAGCAGAAGCTGAGAAATTACCACGGCGGTAAAAATGCTTACGATTATACCTATGAGCAGGGTCATCGCAAAGCCTTTTACGGAACCCGTTCCAAGCTCAAAGAGTATTACGGCCGCGATGACGGTGGTTACCTGCGAGTCTATTATGGTGGCAAGAGCCCTCTTGAATCCCGATTGAACCGCTACTCTTACGGTCTTTCCCTCGGCGATTTCTTCTTTGATGCGCGCGAATATTATCACGTTTGAATCGACCGCCATGCCTATGGAAAGTATTACTCCGGCTATGCCGGGCAGGGTCAGCACCGCTTTCATGAGTACCATTATCCAGGCGACCATAAGCACGTAAAGCGCAAGCGCTATATTGGCCACAACGCCCATAAGCCTGTAACAGACAAGCATCAGCGTGAATATGATTCCTATGCCCATCGCTCCGGCAATAAGGCCGGTTTTCGCCGCGTCGAGACCCAGGGTGGGCCCCACTATCTCCGTCTGCACTTCCTCGAGAGCCACGGGCAGTGAGCCGCCTCTTATAAGGGCCGCGGTGTTGGCCGCCTCCGTGGACGTAAAGTTTCCGGTAATCTGACAATGGGTGGAGTTTATGACCTTGTTCACCATGGGCGCGGATATCAGCTGATCGTCCAAGAAAATCATGATCTGATCCGCCCTGTATTCTCCGGCGGAAACTATACCGCCCTCCACTATGCTTCGGGTCGCCCGCTCAAAGGCGGCGGCGCCTTCGGCATCGAACTCGAGGTCTACGGTGTAGGTTCCAATAAGGGCTGTTTCGTAGCCCTGATATACGCCGGAGCTTGCGCCCCGCACATGGGAGCCGTCAACCACAAGTTCCCCGTCCGCAGTTCTGAACGAAAGCCTTGCCGTGCGCCCTATCACCTCTATGGCCTCCTGGGCGTCCTGAGCGCCGGGCAGTTCTATCCTTATGCGGTTCTCGTTTTCTATCGCAAGCGTCGGCTCGGAAAGGCCGAGCTCGTTGACCCTCTTTTCCATGACGGCCAGAACCTGTTCCATTATGGACTTCAGTTCCGCGCCCTGAGCCTCCGTCTGAGCCTCCAAAACAACTGAAACCCCGCCCACCATATCGAGGCCGAGGCTAATCCTGCTTCCGATGTCCCAGGGCCCCACGCTCAGAATCCAAGCTGCTATGAGTATTACTATTATTAAAATTGCCGCTGCTCTTTTCATACAAATCCCGCACTAAAACAATGAACCGCGCCGTTTATAAAAATAAGGCATGCGCGCCTCGCACACATGCCTCGAATTCAGATGCGCTACTCCTGAGTGAGTTCCGCGACTTCCTCAATACCTTCGGAAACATCCTCGGCAACTTCCTCAAGCTCCTCGGCGACCTCCTCGGTTTTTCGACCGAGCTTTTTAATGGTCTTCGGCGAAGGTTTCCTGTCGTCTTCGGCCTCTTCGGTCTTGGTCTTGCCTTTTGCAAGCTCGGGATCGGCAGGCCCGGAAATGGCCCATTTCGCAAACTCAATCTTGGTGAGGGCCGCTCCGCAGGCAAGGGTTATTCTGTCGTCCCTGACCTTTACTATGCGGCCGTATACGCCTCCTATGGTTACGACTTCGTCGCCCACCTTGAGAGAGTCTCTCATGGCCTTGAGTGCTTTCTCTTTCTTCTGCTGCGGTCTTATCATAACGAAGTACATAACGGCAAAAAGACCTACGAGCATCACTATCGACATCCAACTCCCGCCCGGCTGAGCTCCGTCGGTTGCAAAGACCGCCGCGGGGGTCAGGACAAGTGCGAAAAACGCAAGAATCGCTATATTCTTTTTCATTGTAAGTATGCCTCCTCTGATTTTTTGACTAACATTGATATTATAACCTACTACACGTAAAAAGCAATGTTTTTTTGCCCTTCCGCGTTTATTTTCCTTGATTTTGCATAGCTTTCGTGCTAACATCGTGCTGTTGAAAAACAGTCTGCCGGCGTGATGGAATTGGCAGACGTACGGGACTCAAAATCCCGCGGTGGCGACACCGTGCGGGTTCGACCCCCGCCGCCGGCACCAAAAAGGCCGATTGCTTCGTTGCTGTTGGGGAATCGGACCCCTTCACCTCCGAATAATAATCGGCTTTTTATTTGCGGCATTCACCTTGACACCTAAACCGTTTTTTGGTATTTTGTCATCAAAGAACTCCGCAGTCTTTCTACTGACTCCCCGTGAGGGGTTTACGGTTGCGGCTGCGGAGGTCTTTTTTTAATAAACTCCGCTTCTTTAAATCATACCCTTGATATAATCCCAAAACGCGTTGCCTATGTTCGGCTCCGATATGAAAAAGGCGACTTCGGGAGAGTCTGTTTTAACCATTATCACACCGGCTCCGGCCTTGGCGTACATCAGTATGCCTTCGGGAATCTTGTCTGATTCTATGTGCCTGAAATCGGGGCGCCCGAAGAAAAACCCGGAATAATTCTCAAGGTGAGAAAGCTTCTCTTCCGGCGTATAACTGAGTTCGGGCGCTCTAAGAAACTGCGCCACGGAAACTCGAGATGATATTCCTTGCGTCATATCCGGTGTTATTTCCGTATAAGGCTGCAGAGAAATGAGTTCGAGCATGCGGCGGCGGCATTCGGATATGAGGCTGCCCGGCGATCTCTCCTGCATGGCCTCCGCCACGGACCGCGGCATGGTAACAAGGCTGGGAGCAGCGCTAAGGCACACGAGTTCACCTTCCTGCATGGCCATGGTTTTCCATTTATCCCAAAGCTCGGAATAATCCATGGGTGTGTATATTTTCATCAGAGGCCTGCAGAGGCCGAAATAGTTCTCGTACTCAAAATAGAGCGCCTCCAATGCCTCGCGCTCCGTTATCAGTTCGTTCAGCATACCTTCGGTATGTTTTTCTACGGAGCTCGACACAACGGCGGCAAGACCCGGAACTATAAATAAAGTTCGCCGAAGTATCCCGTCCCTTAGACGCGGATAATAATACGGTTCTATCATGCCCGTCATATATACGGGAATCCACTTGGAAACGGCTTCGAAAAGCTCGTTAAAATCACGGCTTATGTGATGTATAATTCTCACCCTGTTTCCGGCGGCGAGAATTTTGGTAAAATCGGCGGCCCAGCGTGCGGCAAAAGCCGGGTCTTCGTAGAGCCAGCTCATATCTTCGTCGCTGCTCAGAAACAATGTGCGCGGAGTCTTTTCTTTAAGCAGCAAGGCGAAGAAATGGAGAACCGCTTCCCTTTTCCCCCCGTT
>DAONZO010000136.1:0-3520 GCA_035406945.1 Bacillota bacterium
CGAAACCGCCTGGGCCAGAGCGGCTTCGGCTATCGCCGTCTTTCCGCAGCCCACGTCTCCCTGAAGCAGTCTGTTCATGGAGGTTGAGGAACGCATATCGGACCGTATCTCCTTCCACACGCGTTTTTGGGCGGAAGTGAGCTCGTAGGGAAGCGAGGCTATAAAGCGGTCGCCGCCGTCGCCTTTAAAACTGACGCCGGCCCTGCCCAAGCCGAAGCGTTCCTTGGACATGACAAGGGCAAGGCGAAGGTAAAAGAACTCCTCGAATATCAGCCTGTATCTGGCGGCGCGAAAATCCCTTTCCTCTACCGGATAATGAATATTGGCATAGGCAAAAGGCTTTGAACAGAGTTTTTCCGCCTCAATTACGGAGTCCGGAAGGGTTTCGGGCATTTCATGCGCCAGTTCGAGCGCCCGGCGCACAGCGCGCCTCATGTCTTTTTGCGTAAGACCCGCGGTGAGGCGGTATATGGGAAGTATGCCGCTTTCTTCGCTTCCGGCCTCGGAAAACGAGGGGTGCATCATCACCATGCGGCCTCTGCTCACGTCTACGGGGCCGAAAAAGCAATATTCCTTGCCCGGAGTAAAGGATGAGGCCAGAAAGCCAGAATTGAAGAATATTATCTCCATGCGGCCGCTGTCGTCCTCCGCAAGAAGCCTGAGCGTTCGCTTACGGCCAAAACCTCTGCCGAGCAGCTTGGTCAGGACCCTGAGGCGAAGCATGACCTTGCTTCCGGATTCGGTGCCGGCCAGTGAAGAAACCTTCCTTATCTCCCGCCTGTCTTCGTAAGCCCTCGGATAGAACTCCAGCATGTCCTCCACGGCGTATATCCCTAACTTGGCAAACAGGGCCTCTTTTTTCGGCCCTATGCCTTCCAGACTTCGCAGCGGCAGGCCCGGAGCGAACTTGTAATCCGTTTTATCACTCATCTTTTTCATCTTCGGCATGGATATAATGACCGTAGTAATCGAGGCTTATGTCGCGCTTTGCGACATTGCGATTGCCGGCCACGGCCGTCAGCTTTATCACTATGTTGTCTATCGGAAGCTCAAGGCACTCGGTAATATCCAGAGCCATGGAAGATATAAGGCTTTCGAGGGTTTTTCGTATAGGCGTTCCCAGTTTAATGATGACATAAACCTTGATAAGCACTCCTTCCTCTCCGTAGGATATCTCCTTGATGCCGGGGGCGTCGAGCATATTGAGCCTGTACATGGCGTCCGCACCGGGGCCTATGTACTTTCCGCCCCAGCATTTGCCCTTGAACGGAATAAAAGCGTCCCGTACCACCTGATCTATAATATTGCGGCTGAAGGTAAGCACCCCGTTTTCGTTGTTTATCTGCGCAAACATATTTGTATCACCCTCTCTTCGAAAAAGCTTTTATATATTTTAACACAGTTTCGGGCCCGGTCAGATAATTTTGCGGAATAATTAAAAATATCTTGCACAAAGCCGACATACTGTGCTATAATCGCCGATGTACGAAAATAGAATCGCTTCCGTACGAGGCGTTAAGGTTTAAAATCCAAGCCCGCGCGGCTTACGAAGGAGGTGCAGAGAATGTCCAGAAAGTGCGAAATTTGCGGCAAGGGTCAGGCATCCGGGAACAACGTTTCCCATTCCAACCGCCACACCAGAAGAAAGTGGAACGCAAACATTCAGACCGTAAGGGTCGAAGAGAACGGCGCTGTCAGCAGGAAGAACGTATGCACAAAATGCATCAGATCCGGGAAAGTATCCAAGGCTCTTTAATTAACGACCACGCCGAGGAGAGGCCCTAAGGCCTCTCTTTTTCTTTGCGTATCACAAACGGAAGCTCGCATTCGTAGCAGTAAAAGTCCACGTCGAAGAACTTTGCCTCTCCGACCCGTCTGAAGCCTTCCCTGTCATAAACGTTTATCGCCCGCGTGTTGCAGCGAGCCACTAAGAAGTGCATACTGTCGTAAGAATGTCGCCTCAGCGAATCCTCCAAGGCAAAGCTTATTATCCTGTCCGGTATGTGCCGGCCCTGATAGTCCGGGTCTACGCCCAGCCTGCTTCCTGTGCACGGCCTTTTGTGATCTTTGCTCCAGCAGTCTAATTCGGCGAAGACACCCTCCGCGGGCTCTATGCCGCAGGTGGCTATTATGCGGCCGTCTTTTTCCGCAACGTAAAGCCCGTCGTGCGCCAGACTCTCTTCGAAGTGTTCTCTTGCGGGATACTCCTCGTCCCAGTAGCCGTCGGTCATGTCCACGAGCCTGGCCACAAGGCCCATTATCCCGTCTAAATCTTCTTCGCCTGCGTTTCTTATATTCATATTCACACCTTCTGAATCATATCCTCTCGGTTACGCCAAATCATCCGTATCGAATCGGAATTTGTAAAACGCTCTTCCGCCATATATCGACTATTTTTTTTGCGTTAACGGAAAGACTGTCCGTGCCGTCGAGTTCAAGCTTTGCGCAGGGAAGACTGTTCATCCAGCTCTTATGCTCCTGATAATTAGGAGAGCCGTCAGTCTCGTAGCTTCGATTGAGTTCCAAAAATTTCATATGATTTTCGTGCATATCTCCGCCCCTGTAAACACGCTCGCCGTATCTCTTGAATTCCCGTTCGTGCGCCCTTTTTACACGGGTATCCGGGTCAACATAAAGAAGCACCGTCACTTCGAACATATCGTCGAAGGCATCGTGAAAGGAAGCCATCGAAGCGGCCATGACGAAGTATTCAAACGGCGAAACGGCGTCACTGATCCGGCGAATTTTCTCTTCGCGGTCATACATGAGCGTATACGGTATTTCAGTATCGTCTCTCCATATATAATCGTCAACGTCAATGAACGGATATCCCAATTCCTCGGCCACCATCTTGCCAAGCGTGGTCTTGCCGGCTCCCAAAGGCCCCGTAATCATTATTCCTTTCGGCATTTTGCCTCTCCCCTCTGTTTTTATCAAATCATAAGCTCAACGTCCTAATGTTTTGCTCGATCCACTTTGCCACGCCGTCGTCTTCGTTGCTTAGGCATATCTCGGAAGCGATTGCCTTTACTTCGGGAACAGCATTGCCCATCGCAATGCCCTTGCCGGCCGTTTTCAACATATCAATATCATTTACATCATCGCCGAATGCAAGGACTTCGGATAATTCCATACCGTAATATGCGGCAAGTTGTCTCATTCCATTTGATTTTGTCGCATCCTTATGCATTACCATCGCAAAAGCGTCCCGGGATGTTTGAAGTCGGAAAGAATCCGGCAAAGCCTTTTGGATAATGGCAATATCATTGTCAGAGCTTAGCAAGGCAAACATCTTATCCGCGCTTCCGGAAATACAAGGCCGGTTTTGATTGTTGGAATAGTCTGTAATCTCAACATTGCCGAGTTTAATTCCCTTTTCATCAGGATTAAAGTTAGCATAGCGGACCTTTTCAACTTCCACCACAACAGGAATACCGTTTCTGTTTAACTCTTGTAAAAACGGCATGAGAATCTCAGGATGCATAAGGTATTGACGGACACACTTCTCATCGGCGAAAAC
>DAONZO010000137.1:0-3517 GCA_035406945.1 Bacillota bacterium
CATGGGTATCGTTAACCGAGCCTTTTGAACCAGAGCCGCCATGCCATCCACGATGATTCCAAGGCAAGGTCTGGTACGTTGCGATTGTTTCATCCGCCAATTTTCCAATAAAAGCATGAACACAGACCTGCCGACCGCCGGGCTTGTCTTGATTCCAATGGTTGTTGTACTGATTTTTGCCCAGCAAGCCATCATCTGGACCCACATATCGTTTAAGATTCGGATTATTGGCCCCTGTGGAATGCACCATGATGCCCTTCGGAGTTATTGTTCTGCCTGCCTTATAACAGGCATTGTTTGTTAATATTAATTTTCTAAGGTTCATTTGTTGTCCTCCTTGTCGCTTCTGTTATGAAGCTGTTCCAACACATCTTTCAGTTTCTGCGGTACAGGCAGACCGATATGAACGGTGTTCTCAAGGATTGAGATGCCTTCGTTGGAGAGATAGAAAAAGATGACTGCTGTGCGTATCACAGAGCCATCTCCGATTACATTTTGGTCGATAATATGACCGACTGCTACAAGTGCAAAGATCAGCACCTTTTTGAATATCCCTCGAAAGCCAACCTCACTGGATATTTTCTTATCCAGCACCGCACACATCAGACCTGTAATGTAGTCGATGGTGACAAAGGCGAGAAGGGCATATAAAAAGCCGTCCAAACCTCCAAGGAAATAACCCAGCCAACCGCCCACAGCGGCAATGGCAACTTGAATCCAGTTCCAAATTTCTTTCATTTCAAAATTCCTCCCTTAATAAATTGTCACGCCGCTCAGATTGCTTTTCTCGGAGACTTTTCCGATTAAGTCTGAAAGACGTGCCTTGCCTTTGCGTCCGCCGCTGTCTACGGTAAACGCAGTATAAAAACCGCCTCTGCCAAAGCTGTGCGAAACATCCACAACCGTGCCGATGGTCTCGTATTTTATGCCGATCACAAGCTGTACTTCATCGCCGATGGTAAGCTGGGGTGTGAAGATGCCCACAAAGCTTTCCTGTCTGCCGGAAATGGCAACAATCTCTGCCAGTTCCTCGGCCATAGCCGTAATCTCGGAAAGAGTCGCACCATCTGCTGCAGTGACATAAACTGTTCGGTGAGAGGGCTGCACCCACCATTTGCTTCTGGGTACAGTGGCATAGACTGTGTTTTCAGGCTCTGCGCAAGTGACACAAACCCTGCTGACCGCTTCTGAATCGTCATATTCTACGCTAAAACTCCAACAGGTCTTATCTCGCTCAAAGGTATATACAGCAGGCTGGTCGAAGCGGGCAATACCGTCATAGTTATTGAGCATAACCTTGAGGTGATAAAGACGGCCGACTACATCATAGACCTCGGCCCCGACGGGGGAGAGCGCGGAGGTCTGGTGATAGCCGAGGGGACGCCGGAGGAAGTGTCCCGCATAAAAGCTTCTTATACAGGAGAGTACCTTAAAGATATTCTGAGCTGAAATTCTTGACGGAGGACAGAGAGATGATAAGCAACACCTTTCCCGGCTCCGACGGGCGGAGCAATATCAATTATCGAATATGGGAACCTGAAGACACGGCGCCCGTCGCCGTTGTTCAGGTGATACACGGAATGGCCGAATATGTGGACCGCTACGCTCCGCTTGCCGGGTATCTGAATCAGAACGGAATTGTGCTTGCGGGCGAAGACCATATTGGTCATGGCCAAAGCTGCGATTTCAATGACAGAGGATATTTCGGAGAAAAGGACGGCTGGCTCTACATGATCAAGGACGTGCATAAGCTCCACTCCATACTTTCCGAGCGCTATCCGGGCGTTCCCGGGATAATGATGGGGCACAGCATGGGTTCTTTTCTGTGCAGGGCGTGGCTTTCGATGTACGGCAAGGAGGAAAGGGAGGCAGGACGCCTGAGCGGAGCGATAATCTGCGGAACCGCCGGGCCTAATCCGGCTGCCGGCGCAGGCGTTGCGCTCTGCAAGATGCTCCGCAGCCTTAAGGGAAGCCGTCATATCAGCAAGACCGTTAACGGAATTGTTTTCGGCCCTTACGCCCGCGGCGTCAAAAACGCCGGAACGACTTACGACTGGCTCAGCCGCGACGAAGAGGTGGTCGACGCTTATATTAAGGATCCCTTGTGCGGTTTTATCTTCTCGCTCGCCGGTCATCAGGATCTCTTTACTCTGCTCGGCTACGTATCGGGCAAGGCCTGTTTCAACGCTCTTCCCAAGGAGCTTTGCTATCTTCTGATAGCGGGCGGAGAAGACCCGGTCGGAAACTTCGGAAAAGGTGTCGCCGAAGTGGTGGAGATGATGGAAGCCGCCGGCTGCGAAGACGTTTCCTGCATATTATACGAGGGCATGCGGCACGAAATACATAACGAGATAGGGAAAGAGGCGGTCTACGAAGACATACGGGATTTTTGCCTCGACATGGCAGATGAAGCAAAATAAACAGTTCAGTTTCGGCAACGACTGGGACGGAGTTTTAGCCGACGAATTCAAAAAAGAATATTATCTGAAGCTCAAGGATTTTATAAGCTCGGAATACCGTACGCGCACGATTTATCCCGACAAGTACGAGATTTTCAGCGCGTTTAAGGAGACCCCTTACAGCGCCGCCTCGGTGGTTATTTTAGGACAGGATCCTTACCACGAACCCGGCCAGGCTCACGGAATGTGCTTCTCCGTAAAGCCCGGCACGCCGATCCCGCCTTCGCTTGTCAACATATATAAGGAACAGGCGCAGGATGTGGGGATAAGCATTCCGAATACGGGCTATCTTCTTCCCTGGGCCGGGCAGGGCGTGCTGCTGCTCAACGCCGTTCTCACCGTAAGGGCGCATCAGGCGACTTCCCATGCCGGCAAGGGCTGGGAGAACTTTACGGACAGAGCCATTGAGCTTCTGAGCGACAGAGAAGACCCCCTGGTCTTTATGCTCTGGGGCCGCTACGCAAGGAACAAAAAGACCCTTATAGACGGAAGCCGCCATCTGATTTTGGAAGCCGCTCATCCGAGTCCGCTGTCGGCGTACAACGGATTCTTCGGCTGCCGCCATTTTTCCAAAGCCAACGACTTTCTCGCCGCCAATGGAAAAACGCCCATAGATTGGCAGCTGTAGAGGAGGATAGCATGGATTTTACCTTTGAATACTTTAAGACGAGTTCGGATTACATCAAAAGCCGCATTGGTGATTTTGAGCCGGAAATAGGCATGATATTAGGCTCGGGGCTCGGCGGGGTGGCCGGGCTTATAGAACAGCCCGTTGATATAGCCTACAACGAAATTCCCAATTTTCTTCTTTCCACGGCTCCCGGCCACGACGGAAAACTGATATTCGGGAGTTTAGAAGGCCGCGATGTCGTCTGCATGTCCGGGCGCTTCCACTACTACGAAGGCTACGATTACGAGCAGCTCGTAATACCCGTAAGGGTGCTTAAACTTCTCGGCATCAAGTTGTTAATAGTGACCAACGCCGCGGGAGCCATAAACAAATCTTATAATGTCGGCGATGTCATGATAATATCCGACCACATAAAATTTTCCGGAGC
>DAONZO010000138.1:0-3511 GCA_035406945.1 Bacillota bacterium
CCACCGGCTTCGGGAGAGCCCTCCGCGGCGGAATCGGGGGTGTCCTCCGCCGCGGCTTCGCTCTCCCCTAGATCGGCAGTCGAACTTTCCGTATCTGATACGTCTTCACTATCGGCGCTGCCGACAGACGGCTCCGCAGCGGGATTGTTATCCCCGCCGCCGGCAGTAAGGCTTCCGGACTCCGAGAAATCTTGCCCGTCGGCACTTCCGGCGGACAAATCCGCGCCGGAGTCGCCCACGAGATTATCCTGCTGCGAGGAGGAAGAGAAGTCGGGCTTTTCCACCCTCCAGCCCCGCATTCCCGGCGCTCCGCCGCCATACCAGTATGTGACGACGAGCAAGGCCGCCGCAATTACAAAAAAGATTATTTTTCCCTTATGTCTTTTCCAAAACATACGCTTTCCCCTAAATCAAATTCGCTGCCGTAAGCATATTGAACAGCATTTGGGCGATTTCGCCGCGCAGCACGCAGGTCTTCGGTTCGATATTGAGCGGGGAATCGTCCAAAACAGCCTCACGATAGCAGAAGGCCATCGGCCCCTTGGCCCATGACGCCACAGTTACATAATCGCCGAATTGGGCCAGTATATCGCGGGCCTCGTAATCTTCCATTTTGGTATCCATGCCGCACAGCGCCGCGGCATTGGCTATCATGGTAGCCGCTTCCTGCCTCGTTATTGTACCGTTCGGATTAAAGAGGCCGTTCCCCACTCCGCTCACTATCCCGTACTTATGGGCAGTGCCAACATATCCGGCGTACCACGCATCCGAACTCACATCGCTGAACACGCCCGTATCCTGCGGCGAAAGCCCCAGGCCCTTGGTGACTATCGTGGCGAACTCCGCCCTGGTCATATCCGCGTCGGGATCGAACTTCGCGGCGGATTTCCCGCTTATTATCCCGCGCGCAGCGAGCGCCTCTATGGCGCTTATGTTCGGGCTGAAAATTATATCCTCGAAGGTGGTTCCCGGCGCAACTATTGGCATGGGCTTCACGTCCGCGTGCTTGCCTTCCAAGCCTTCGCCCCTTTGTATAGGAAGGCTGTCGCTCTCGCCCACGGATATGGCATCCCCCATGCGGTAGAGGCTGTTCTTAGCCTCCGCCGCCCTAAGAGCCGCGACTATACCGTAAAAGCCCTGTTCCGAAGCCATCTGATTGCTGCCGGAGCCCTCGTATGTGTGCAGGAAGCTCCCGTCCTCAAGCTGGTAGGTCATAAGATTGTCCAGAAGCGTATTGCCGTCTTTCACAAAGCGGGGGTCGTCCAAGGGCACGCCCAGCTCGCAGAGGGCAACTATTATCTGCACGCAGCTCTCCGAATTTCCGGTGCCCAGCTCGAAAAGCCGCCGCTTTTATGCTGCATGGCGCTCATGCAGTCCAAAGCCTCCTGCGTGGCCTTGGCCACCGCGGCCTGGTCCTGATACTTCGCGAGCGCCTGAAGCGCCATCCCCGTAATATCCGGGTCCGAGACCATATCCCCCGCCGTTGCGTAGACGGTTCCTCCGAAAAGACTCCAGCCGCCGTCCGGAAGCTGACATTCCAAGATGCGGTCGACGTACATCTGCCTCGTCGCCTGTGTCTTGGCCTCCTTGTTTTCCGGAATAGGATAATTACGTGTATCCAGGGCTATGAGCGCCCATATGGGGCCGTTTAAGCCCTGCCATATGGTCTTGTCGTAGTCTCCGAGGGCGTAGGTAAGGTCGTAGCCGGCAACATCGCGGGCGTCCTTTCCTATGGACGAAAGAGCCACGATAATGCGGCTGTACTCGGTATACTTTTTATCGTGGAGCTTGCCCTTGCAGGCCTCCACATAGGCTTCCACGGTGGCGTAGTATTTCTGATAATACTCGTCCGGCACGGGGTGACCGCTGCGGGCAAGGCCTATCACCGCCCATTCCCCGCCTATGGAGCCCACCTGCGGATTCTTGACGGCATCCGCCATATAAACGCCCGCCTTTTCTACGGACGCTTTCAGCTCGTCCTTAGAAACAGCCGCCATCGCCGGGCTCGCAAGCCCCAGCGCAAGCGCAAGCACCGTAAACAGCAGAACAAGCCTTCTCTTAAATCCTATTTTCACAGAAAAATCCTCCTTAAAATCTATAAAAGCCGCACGGCAGTAGAGATTTACTGTCGTGCGGCTGCATTTTCGCACTCTATATTATTGCCTCTTGTCATTTAACGCGTGACGGCAAAATATTCGAGCAGGTTTCCTGACTTCGGTCTCTTATTCTGCTCTCCCTTGCCTTTTCAAACCCGATCGGGTTCAATGGCCGGCTTTCGCCGCGGGAGGGCGGACCTTTACAGTGGCAGCGTCCGTGCCGGATTCCAACCGGCTTCCCTTTCAACTCGCACGCGGTTCTTATCCTCTAAAAGAACAGACCACCGCATACGGCACTCGAAACTATTGAGTTATCGCTATGCAATACCCAAACAACGGATTGCATTTACACATTGATGATACCATGAAAAAGCGAATTTTTCTACCCTTCCGCAATCACATATTTCCCGCATAAGCGCAAGAGCACGGGGTTTTCGCCCCGTGCTCCCGCGCCATTCGTTGGATATTTGGAGGATGCGTTCCTACTGAGAAATGCTCTTCAGATAATTCATCAATATGGTCGCAGCTTCCGCCCTTGTAGCCGTGCCCTTGGGCGCCATTACGCTCTCGCTCCTGCCGCTCATAAGGCCGGTCGCCTTTGCCCATTTAAGGGCATCTAATGCCCAGGCGGAGGTTTCGCCGGCATCGCTGTAAGCGCTCAGATCCGCCCTCTTGCTCACGTCCTGATTCTTGAATCCTGCGTAGGACATCATTATCGTGGCGAACTGCTCTCTCGTTATGAGCTCCTCGGGGCGGAATGTTCCGTCCGCGAAGCCCGCCACTATACCCTTTTGCTTAGCCCAGGCAACGCCCGCGGCATACCACTTGTCGCCCGCCACATCGCTGAAGCCTCCAAGCGTTACGCCCGGCTTGCCCTCCAGCGAATGCAGCATGGTAACGAGCATGCCTCTTGTGAGCTTTCCGTCGGGGTTGAACTTAGCAGGCGAAACGCCGGCCATAAAGCCCCTGTTGTAGGCAAAGCGCACGCCCTTAATCGCCCAGTGGCCCTTTACGTCCTTAAACGGCAGGGGTTTGTTGCGGGTGACTATAAAGGTGCTCAGGTGGTCTATCTCCACCTTCACGAAGAGCTTGCCGTCACGCCTTACGCAGATGCCTTCTAAAAGCTGGCTGCTTCCGCCCTTGGATATGACCAGAACCTCGTAGCTTTCGCCTTCCGTAAAGTCGGATTCATCGACGGGCAGGTAGACCGATATAGCATGCCCGCCGAAGGAAGTAATCTCCTTGCCTCCGGATGTAATTGTCACTTCCGCGACCAGGGCCACCTCTTCGTCCAAATCGTATTCTTCGGCCGCGGCTTTGTCCTGTTTTGCGACATTTACGCTAATGCTGTCGCCTTCCGCGCTCTTTGCTATTTCAGCCAGAGCCTCGGACGGAATCTCAACGCTGCCGCCCGG
>DAONZO010000139.1:0-3505 GCA_035406945.1 Bacillota bacterium
GTATAAGAAATTCGAAGACCGCGGAGACGATTTCCGCGCAAAGGTTATGGAGCTGTAAGTTGCTGAAGAAAAAGCCTAAGGCGTTCAAAACAGAAGGGGATTTTTTTCTTCTCATATTGGTGCTCGCGATATCCGTTTTCGGAATAGTGATGATATACAGCGCAAGCTACTATCACAGCATAAGCAAGCACGGCATCCCGCATTATTTCCTTAAGAACGACCTTCTCTACAAGGGAATAGGCTGGATTTCCTTTATCCTTCTCGCGAACTTCAACTACCACAGGCTGGCAAAGTACTCCTGGCCGATCCTCTTAGTCGGAATAGGGCTGCTCGTCTTTATCTACGCGGTTCCGTCCATGGTAATTACCATAAACGACGCAAGAAGGTGGATAAATTTCTTCGACCTTTTTACGATAATGCCGGGTGAAATAATCAAGACCTGCCTCATACTCTTTATGTCCTGGTTTCTCACCTCGCGCAAGGACTGCGTGCGAGACCCCAAGAGCATCGCTTTTCTGATTGTTCTCACGGCCATAATCTTTTTGCTCATCGCAAAGCAGCCCAATGTTTCCACGGCCGGAAGCGTGGTTGTTCTCTCTTTGGGCATGCTCTTTTTCGCGGGTCTTCCGAAGCTGGTTATCGCGGGCAGCTTTCTTCTGGCACTGCTCGGCGGGGGAGCTTATATATTTGCGAAGGGCGGCTACCTTATAAGCAGGATAAACGCCTTTCTCGACCCCTGGGAGGATCCCTTAGGACAAGGATATCAGGTGATTCAGTCCCTGCTCGCCCTCGGGAGCGGCGGGGTCCTGGGACTCGGCCTCGGAAACAGCATACAGAAGATGCTCTATCTTCCCTATTCGGAAAACGATTTCATAGCGGCCATAATAGGCGAGGAATTAGGTTATATAGGTCTGCTCCTTCTTCTGATGGCGTACATGCTCCTCATATGGCGCTGCTTCAGGGCGGCCGTGAGGGCAAGAGACAGCTACGGCATGCTGCTCGCGTCCGGGGTGGGGCTTCATATCGCGATTCAGGTCATCCTTAACATCGCCGTCGTGAGCGCCAGTTTTTTCCCGACGGGAGTCGTGCTTCCGCTGGTCAGCATGGGCGGAAACGCCACCATGCTCTTTCTTGCGGAGCTGGCTATAGTCTATAATGTTTCGCGTTATCCTTGCGAACAATCTGCGGAGCCTGCGGAAGATGCCGCGGCCGGGGAAGGAGTCTGATGTGAGAGTTATATTGAGCTGCGCGGGGACGGGCGGCCACATATATCCCGCGATAGCCATAGCGGACAGAATAAGGGAGGCCGAGCCGGATTCGGAGATAATCTTTATAGGCACGAAAAAGGGAATGGAGAACGAGATAGTCTCCAAGGCGGGTTATACCATATACGGAATAAACGCGAGCGCTTTTTACCGCAGAGATATCCTGAAGAATGTTAAAACGCTCTTCGACATACTGCGCGGCTCCGCTCAGGCTTCCGGGATAATTGCCGATTTTCGTCCCGACGCGGTCATAGGAACGGGCGGCTACGTCACCGGCCCGGTGCTCAGAGCCGCGGCAAAAAAAGGTATAGATTGCTACATACACGAGCAAAATGCGGTTGTCGGCCTGGCCAATCTCCTCTTGGAGCAGTATACTAAAAAGGTATTCATAAGTTTTGAAAAGAGCCGGGTCATGCTGCGGAGGCCCTCCGCAGCCATTCTCAGCGGGAATCCCGTGCGCAAGGAGTTTTTTACGAGCGATCCTTCCGAGTGCCGAAAGGCTCTGGGCATAGAAGACGGAGACTTTGTAGTTCTTGCCTTCGGCGGCAGCCTCGGAGCCGACGTGCTGAACAAAGCCGTGCTAAAGCTCGCAGAACTGATGCCCGAAGAAGGCTTTAGACTTTACTTTGTAAGCGGAAAACGCTATCATGGTGAGATATCGGAGAAGTTGTCGGCGGCTCCGCCCCGGAAAAACCTCACCTTGCTTCCCTATGCAGACAATATGCCGCAGCTCATGCTTGCCTCCGACCTTGTCATAAGCAGGGCGGGAGCCATAGCGCTGTCCGAGATAGCTGCAAGCGGAAAGCCTTCGGTGCTGATACCTTCGCCCAACGTTACGAATAATCACCAGTATTTCAACGCGGAGGCGGTAAAGGAAGCCGGAGCCGCTGTGATGCTTCAGGAGTCCTCTTTCGGCCCCGACTTCCGGGAGCTTGCAAACGCGGTTTTATCACTCTACGGCGACCGCGCCTTCCTCGCGTCCATGGCCGAGGCTTCGGCGGCGCTTGGAATAAAGGACGCCGCAAATATAATATACGAGAATATAAAGAACAGGAATGGCTGAATTCGAAGACCTGATGGCGGCAATGAACGAGCCCGGATACGCGGACGAACTCTCCGAAACAAGAGAGATTTCGGCATCTTCCCCGGAAGAAGACTTCGACGAGTATGATTACGAAGACGAAGAATACGAAGAAGATTACCGCCCCGTCCGGAAAAAGAAGAAAAGGCGCAAGAAGCATTATTTTCTGCGCTTTCTGATTTTTGTCGCCCTCGTCTACGGAGGCGCAAAGCTGCTCAGCTCGGATTACTTCTGCGTTACAAAGATTGTTGTAGAAGGCAATCGCTACTATACAAAGGCGCAGATAATAGATATGGCCGGCATACAGACCGGGAAGAATCTTTTCTTCGAGACCAAGACGGGTCCGGCGAAGGCCACGCTTTTAGACGACCCCTATATAAAGCTCGTTTCCATTAAAAAGGAGCCGCGAGACACCGTAAGGATAATAATAGAGGAGCGCATGGAGTATGCCGCCGTTCCCTACGGCGACAACTTTATACTGATAGACGAGGACGGAATGGTGCTGCGCATAAGCGACAGGCAGCCGGTGCTTCCGCTGCTCGAGGGCATGAGCCTGGTCGAGATGAAGCCGGGCAGCGCCCTGGCCGTGGAACAGTCCTATCTGCTTACCGATACGCTGGCCCTCATATCCGAGATGGAAAAGCACGACGTCTATTTTAAGCGCATAAATTTTTCCTCGGTAGTTGTCAAGGCCTACATATACGACGAACTCTACTGCGAAGGCACGCCTCAGAACATCAAAAACAGCATGGGGGAGATATACAAGCTGCTCACTACGCTGTATAAGGAGAATATTACGCACGGCGTCATTAAGGTCGGGACGGACGCCTATCTCGCGTACAGCCCTCAGTACGAATAGCCCGCGGAAATATTCGAAAAGCACAGTAAGAATGAATAAAAATACTCAAACAGGTAGTGCAAAGGCTCTTATCTTGTGTTAAAATAGGCTATATATGACAGTACCACATAGGATATAATTTAAGTGGATTTTATGATAATAGGAGGCCAAATATGTCCCCAGTGTTAAAGTTTGAAGCTCCGTCCGATACTCCGGCCAACATAAAGGTGGTAGGGATAGGCGGTGCGGGATGCAACGCGGTAAACCGTATGATAGACGCAAATCTGCAGGGTATCAATTTTATTGCGATAAACACCGACA
>DAONZO010000140.1:0-3501 GCA_035406945.1 Bacillota bacterium
GCTCCGTCGGAAGATCGGATCTTCCGGGCGGAAACAGCGCGGATCTTTTCGCCTCTATACGAGACAAGCTCTTCGTGCTTCCCGAAGATACGAGGGTGCTGCCGGGTCATATGGACGAAACCAACATAGGCTACGAAAAGAGGCATAATCCCTTTGTATAGGATATCCGCCGCGAACAGCAGATGGGCCTACGAGCTCCATTCTCTTGCAGGCATGTTTCTTTCGAAGGATGAGTTTTGCATTGACGTGAGAGAAGGGGCGGACTTCCTTCCCGAGCCGGACATCTTCGTTCCGGGCGATTTAGACAAGAACGGGCAAAAGCGCCTGCTCTACGATTTTTTGAGCGAAAAAACGGGAAAAACCCTGGATTGGGGCTTGCTTACAGGCGTGCGTCCGTCAAAGCTCTATCGGGAGCTTTCCGATTCTCTCGGCGGCAAAGAGGCCGCGGAAAACCTGCTTAAATCCGAATACCTCGTTTCTCAGGACAGGATCGGGCTTCTGCGGGAAGTCTACGAAACTCAGCAGGCGGCGAAATTTCCCCAAGACGACGGGGCGGTGGGCGTCTACATAGGAATACCCTTTTGTCCCACGAGATGTCTGTACTGCTCCTTTACCTCCAACCGCATAAGCAGGGCCGCGGCTTCCGCCTATATGGAAGCCCTGCTTAAAGAAATATGCGCGGTGAAAGAGATTATGCGTGAAAGAGGACTGTACGCGCAGTCCGTCTACATAGGCGGGGGAACCCCCACCAGTCTCTGCGACGAAGATTTTAAACTGCTACTTTCCGCGGTTTCGAAGTCTTTTATAGAAGAGCGTACTTGCGAGTTTACCGTGGAGGCAGGAAGGCCGGATACCATAAGCGCGGAGAAGCTACGGATAATCAAGGCCTTCGGCGCCGACCGCATAAGCATAAATCCTCAGACCATGAAGGCCGAAACCCTTAAACTCATAGGAAGGGAGCACAGTCCCGAGCAGATCGAGCAGGCCTTTGCGCTCGCCGGGGAGTGCGGGATAGAGACTGTAAACGCCGACCTTATAGCCGGCCTTCCCGGGGAAGATCTCGGAGATTTCACGGCCAGCCTGGACGCTATAATCGCTCTGGGTCCATCCAATATTACGGTGCACACCCTGGCTGTAAAAAAGGCTTCGCGCCTCATAGAAAAAGACAGGGACTTTGCCTTAAAGAACGCGGGCGCCGTGCGCGATATGCTGGACTATGCGGCCGACACCCTTCATTCCGCCGGCTACAAGGCCTATTACATGTATCGCCAGAAGCATATGGCGGGGAATTTCGAGAATGTTGGCTATTGCAAAGATGGGCGCGCAAGTGTATATAATATAAGGATAATGGAAGAGGATCAAACGATACTCGCTCTTGGGGCCGGAGGAATAAGCAAGATTTTTTATCCTTCGGAAAACCGCCTCGAGCGTGTACCCAACGTTTCCAACTACGAGCTCTACATCGAAAGAATAGACGAAATGATAGAGAGAAAGAGGGTCATAATATGATAAGCATACCGAAAGGAACAAAGGACATACTTCCCGACGAAGCCTACAAGTGGCAGCGGCTCGAAGCCGAATTCCGCGAAATCTGCGAATCTTTCGGCTTCAGAGAGATACGCACCCCCGTATTTGAACACACCGAGCTCTTCAGAAGGGGTGTGGGCGAAAGCACGGACATAGTGCAAAAGGAAATGTACACCTTTGAAATAGCCGGACGCAGCCTTACCCTTAAACCCGAAGGCACGGCCGGTGTTGTGCGTTCCTTTGTGGAGAACAAGCTATACGCCGGAACCATGCCGGCAAAATACTACTATCTGACTCCCTGTTTCCGCTACGAAAAGATGCAGAAGGGGAGGCAGAGGCAGTTTCACCAGTTCGGAATAGAGATATTCGGTTCTTCCGACATGCTTGCCGACGCCGAGATTATGGGGCTTACCATGAGCTTCTTCGAAAAACTCGGAATAGAGGACTTAAAGCTCAAGATCAACAGCATAGGCTGTCCCGATTGCCGCGCGGGATACAGGAAGATGCTGCAGGATTTCCTGCGTCCTTCTTTGGATGAGTTGTGCGACACCTGCAAGGATCGTTTCGAGCGCAATCCATTGCGCATACTGGATTGCAAGTCTCCCATATGCAAGGCCGTGGGAGAGGATGCCCCCCGCATGATGGATTTCCTCTGCGAAGAATGCCGGGACGCCTTCGATAAGCTTAAGATGAATCTTGAGGCGATGGGGCTGGACTACGAAGTGGATGTCGGAATAGTGCGCGGCCTCGACTACTACACCAAGACGGCCTTCGAGATAGTCTCGGACAAGCTGGGCGCTCAGTCTACCGTATGCGGAGGCGGACGCTACGACTACCTGATAGAGGAAATGGACGGCCCCTATACGCCGGGCGTCGGAATGGCTCTCGGCGTAGAGAGATTGCTTCTGATACTCGAAGCCTCGGGCATCGAAATACCCGAGCCGGAAAACTGCGATGTATTCGTGGCCTTCGCCGACGAAGCCGCAAGACCCGAAGCCGTAAGGCTCTCTTCGAAGCTTCGTGCTGCCGGAATAAAAACAATGATGGATGCGGCAGGCAGAGGCCTTAAGGCTCAGTTTAAGTATGCGGACCGCCAGAATGCGCGTTACGCCATAGTAATAGGCTCGGACGAAGTCGGCCGCGGGGTGGTTCAGCTGCGCAATATGAAGGACTCGTCTCAGAAAGAAGTGCCTTTTGCGGACATAGTCCGGGAATTAAAAAATATTTGATCTCAGGGAGAAGGAAATGGACAGCTTAATCAAAAGAAGCGCGATGTGCGGCAGTTTCCGCGCATCGGACATAGGCAGGACGGTAAGCGTAAACGGTTGGGTCGCTAAAAGAAGAAACCTGGGCGGCCTCATCTTTGCCGACATCAGGGACAGAAGCGGTATAGTTCAGGTGGTTTTCGACGAAGGAACACCGGCGGACGTCCTTGCAAAGGCCGGGGAACTCCGAAGCGAATATACCGTAGGAATAAGCGGGCTTGTACGCGAGCGACAGAGCAAGAACCCGGAGCTTCCCACAGGCGACATAGAAATACTGGCGAGCGAACTTTCCATATATTCCGAGAGTGAAACTCCGCCCATATACATAAAGGACGACGACAAAGTTTCCGGTGATCTTCGCCTGAAGTATCGTTACCTGGATTTGAGAAAACCGCGGATGCAGAACATGCTTGCCGTCAGAAGCAAGGTCTGTCATGTAATACGCAATTTCTTCTGCGACAACGGATTTATCGAGGTTGAAACGCCGCTGCTGGCGAAGGCTACCCCCGAAGGAGCAAGGGACTATCTCGTGCCCTCGAGAGTCAACCCCGGAAAGTTCTACGCTCTTCCGCAGAGCCCGCAGATATTCAAGCAGATCCTGATGGTTGCGGGTTTCGACCGTTATTTCCAGATCTGCCGGTGCTTCCGTGACGAAGACCTGCGGGCTGACCGCCAGCCTGAATTTACCCAGATCGACATTGAAATGAGC
>DAONZO010000141.1:0-3446 GCA_035406945.1 Bacillota bacterium
TCCGCGTCGTAGTTGTAGTAAGTGCCGTGGACGTTATCTCTGAGAGGAACCATGGTCACGTCCCCTATGCGGCAGCAGAACTCGCTGTTCTGGAGCTTTTCTATTATGCGGCAGGCTACGGAATAATTCTCCGTGCTGAAATGAATCTGCACGCCGCGCCTAACAACCCCGTCTTTTTCCGTGGTTCCGGTAAAGTTCAAGGTATAGTCGTAGGTGCTGTCCTGGAGCACCGAGCTGAGAAAACTCATCTCGGCGGATAGATTGTCGTAGAGGGGCACGTAAGACTTGCTGCCGGAGCGCTCAATCTCCTCGAGTTCTTTCTTCATACTGGAAAGCTGAGCGGCCTTGGCCTGAAGTATCACGATTTCGGTCTCCGCCGCCTCCTTTTGCGAAGCTATGGACTCCAAAGACTCGCTTATTGGTCTGTGTATAAGCATATAATAGGCCGCGACCACCACTATGACGGCTAAAACAAGAAGAAGGAACTTTTCTCGCGAAGTAAAGGACTTGGTCATTTTACTCTCCCCCTTCCGTCAACTGCATGGTAACGAGTATGGAAACTATTACCTGGTCGCCTACGGCCTCGCTGGTGGTGGCAGTAAAGACCTGCACCTGCTCAACGTCGTCTCTGGCGTTGAGCCTGTCCACAAGGTCGGCGGTCGCTTGCATATCCAGACCCACAAGCTGGGCCGATATGGTGTTGCCGCTTATGGTTATGCTGCGTGTTTCGGAGTTGAGCAAAATCTGGCTGTTGATAAGAGCTATCATGTCGGTCTTCTTTACGAGAGACTTTTCGACATCGTCCATCCAGTTTATGCTGTACTTCGCGTACTCGACCTTGACTTCCTCGTAGTCGGCAACGGATTCTTCCAGCAGAGTCTTCGTTGTTAAAATGGCGCTCAGTTCCCTCTGAGCTCCGGAGACCTCCGCAATTCTGTCCACCACGCCGAACTTGCCGAAGACGGCGGCAAGCAGCAGAACAAGAATTACGCCGGGTATGGCGAACTTTAAGTCTATCTGCCTCTTCTCGCGCATAGCAAGGTTGATATAGGTCTTGGAGGGGTAATCGTTTTTTCTTGCCATTTTACTAACCTCCCTGCATTACAGCGCCTATTGCGGCCGCCGCGGACATGGGATTCGAGTTGTCCGGAACCGGCGGAAGCAACTGAGTTACGGGCTTTAGCCTAAGGCCCGTGCCTTCTTCCACCGTTCTCATAAAAGCGTCTATATGAGAGCCGCCGCCGCAGCACCAAAGATCCTCGACGGCGCCCTTGCCGCTGCTGAAAGCATAGAAGCTGACGGCTTTGCGTATCTCCACGGCTATCGTGTTGTATATGGACTGAAGTTCCGGAAGCTCCTGACAGTTTTCTCTGTTCTCCAGCAGGTAGCCGCGGGCCATGGGCTCGTCTACGCCGTAGTACTTAGCTATGGCCTCACACATGGTTCTTACGCCTATGTCCATATTGCGGCTCACCTCGTAGCCCGCCCCGTTGAAGATCACAAGCCGGGTTGCGGAGCATCCGAAGTCCGCAAAGCAGAAGTTTACGTCCTCTATATGCGGTTGCGCGCGAATTATGTCCAAATAGGCGGCCTCCGCGGGTACGGCCACGGCAAGCTTAAAGCCGGCTCTGCGGAACATGTTGCGGTAGTCGCTTATTACGTCTTTGCCGACGCAGGCCGCAAGCAAATCCAAATAAGTGCCGTCTTCTTCCTCTACAACGTTGTTGACGGCGTAGTCGAAGAAGTAGCGGTCTTTGCTCTGGGTAAGGAAGTCTTTGAACTCGTAGGGGAGATTTACCTCGAGCTGGGCTTTGGTCATGTTCTGCATGTTAAACCTGCGGATAAACACGTAGTTTGACGGCAGAATTACGGCACATAGCCCGGGGGCGTGGCTGCGCTTAAGGCTTTCCTTAATAAAGTCCGCCATAGCCTCGTAGGAAACTATTATTCCGTCCTTTACTAAGTTTTCCGGCGTGGGCGCGGTGATTATCCTCTTCACCCTGCGGCCGTCCCAGATCGCTGCCTTAAGCTCGCTTACGCCGATATCGAAACCGACCATCGACTTTGCCATATTATTATCTCCTTAAACACAAAAGCTAAAAAAACGACAGATATGCATCTATTATGTCCTTGCCGAAGATTGCGGCAAACCAGGCCGCGACGGCAAGAAAAGGACCGAAGGGAAAGGGCGTGCCTTTTTTTCTGCGAAGCAGTGCCGAGGACGCCAGTCCCAAAAGGCTGGCAACTATCAGCAGAAGTACGCAGTTTGCGGCTCCCAAGTGTAGCCCGAACACGGCGAGCAGCTTAATGTCTCCGCCGCCCATGCTCTCCTTTTTAAGCAGCCTGTCCATTATCAGCACCAGGACCAAAAGCGCCAAAGCCGGAGCGAGGCCTGTCAGCATGGACAGCCAATTCGCGGGGTTCTCCGCAAGGCGTATAAGGCTTAAAAGCGCGGAAGCGAGCATAAGCGAATCCGGCAGCTCCATGGTGTCCAAATCTACTATGGACATGACCAGCACCAGGCTTCCGAGCATCAGCAGCCTTAAAGCGGTTAAGCCGAGGCCATAAACCCAGACCACGCTCAGATAGTAGATACCGGATACAAGCTCCGCCGCAAAGTAGAGCGGGGCTATCTTTTCCCTGCAGTAGCGGCAGCGCCCCTGAAGAAAGAGAAAGCTGAGCAAAGGAACGAGGTCTTTTGCCGCAAGCTCGTGACCGCATTTTGCGCAGCGGCTGCGGCCCTTCGTTATGCTGCCGCCGCTTGTCATGCGAAAAGCCCAGGCATTGCAGAAGCTTCCCATGGCCAGCCCCAAGACAAAGGACACGATTATAATGTAGACCCTCGCAAGGGCATGGCTTTCGTAGATGGAATTCATATTTTTAATTGCAGCGCTTAACGCGTCACAACGAGCGTATGCGCAGGCGGGGGTCCGAACCCGGGCCCCCGCCTCCGCATACGCGGAGGTAATTATGATGTCCGAATAAATCAAGCACTAAACGTTAGGGGAACGTGGGGTTAAAGCCCACAAGAACTCCGTCCTCGTTTATAACGACCTGCCACACTGTTGCAACCTTTTTGTCTACATTCGTCGGCGGAGTGTCAGCCCACGCTGTAATAGCACTTTCTATTGTTGCAGTAGTCACAGCCGTGGCATCCGTCGCCAATGTTGCCGTTTCTACCGTATAGGTATATGAGGCGTCTGCACTTGCAGCACTCCCCAAGAATTCGGCCATTGCCGCGGCGTACGCGGCTCTTGCGTTAGCCTGGTTGGTCGCAATCTTCGCCTTATCGAGCTGAGCTGTGAATACGGGAATGGAAATCGCTACCAGTACGCCTATGATGGCTACTACGACCAGCAATTCTGCGAGGGTAAAACCCTTGGAATTTCTCTTCTTCATTTTGTTTCCTCCTTAGATAAAAATATTTGTATCTTAGATACCTACAT
>DAONZO010000142.1:0-3406 GCA_035406945.1 Bacillota bacterium
ATCACCTCAACGGAATCCTGTTTGCCCGACTCCAGTTTATCCGCCGCCCTTTGTCTTACATATATTTTTTTGTTTTCAAAACGACTCAAGTCCGCTTGTGAAATATTGATGTTTATCGTGCCGTCCGCGTTTGTGATGGGGCTTCCGCTGATTCCGGCAATTTCAATTTCCGTAAACGTGCCGTCTTCACTCCTGCTGTATAGTTTAATGACCGCGCCGTTTATGCCTTCGACGCTAATCGAGGCGCTGCCGTCGGCGGCATTGGGCTTTTGAGTAATACTCGTTATGGCCGCGGTGGTCGGCTTTTGATTGAGGGTTAAGGTAATATCTTTTGTCGATGCATTTCCATATGCATCTTCCGCAGTAAAGCTTATAGCATATTCTCCCGCTTGACCCTCCGCCAAAACGTCCGGTGTTTGGCCGGAGAGTTTTTGGGTGACCGGATCGAAGCTTATGCCATCCGGCAAACTGACCGTTACCCCGCCCTTTGTGACTTTATAGCGAAGCGTCGCGTCGGGATCCCCGGCAATCGTCACCTGACCGTCCCCGGCTCCGATCGGATCGCCGCTTATCAGAGTGAAGCTTGCAGCGTTGACTGCCGGGGCGGTCAGGTCTATGACGGGACCTGCGAAATACATATCCTTAAAGGCTTTCGCGGGGTCCTTACCGCGGATGATATAATTTGTACCCTCCTGTAGGATTCCGGAAGGCACTTTAAAGCTGAGCTTCTCCGTATCGTCGGGTTTAAGGCTGATTTCTTTCCCCCCGCTCTTAAGCGCCGTAAAATTGCCCCCGTCCATGTAGCCCAGGGTGTAATCCGCGCCGGCATACGAGCCCGCGGGAATCCTGGCTGAAATCACATTGTGTGTGATGTTTCCATATGCGTCCTTGATATGAGGCTCTTGCCTGACATCTTCGAGAAGCGGAAGGTCTGCGTATTCCTGAATCACCCTCCAGGCGTATTTATCGATATCGTCCGCGTCATCGTCGTAATTTGTGGCGGTAAAGAGCGCGTAGACCTTCTGCCCCGCTTTGCCGTCAAAGCTTATTGCGGGCCCTGTGGTTGACGCCGCAATGCTCAACGCCCCTTCGGATGTCAGGCTTATCTGCAAATCCGGAGTATTCGAAACCCATCCGGTGTCGCCTTTGCTAAACAGCCGGCCGGGAGCGCTGCCGTCAAAGCTCACGTAGAGATATCTGGCCGAATCCCCCTTCGGATTGTCTATTACAACCTGATTGTGATTTTCTTGAATTCTGTGAATTACCGGCGGCAGCACATCCACCTTGAAGTTTTTAAGGCTGAACTCCAAGTCCACGCTTCTGTTGACATACTGCTCCGAAAATGCCGCGGGCTGATTACTGGTGGCAACCGCCATGTATGAGCTTGTCGTTCCGTCTTCGTTCAGAAGGCTGAGCGCCGTAAATTTCGAAAGGAGGTCGCTCTGGCCTATCATGGTGATATACATGGAAGCCCAGGTTCTCTTGTTGTTGAAGTGCTCGATTATCGCCTCTTCCGTATGGCCGCCCGGCTGAGCGTTGAACTCCGTCATCAGATAAGAGTACTTCCTGCCGTTGGCATCATGACCCTCCTGAGGCGGCCATACCCACGCCTCTCCGTCCTTTCCCTTTACATAAAAGCCCGGGACAATCTCGTACTTGGTGGGATCCATGGTCTTGCCTTCCGTAGTGCGCAGGAGCACCATCGCAACAGCGGAGTTGGGGAAGTGCGGGACATCGGTAGCCGGTGCCGGATAGTTTGTCGGGTCGGATATATGCTTTTCATATGCGCCCTTCGCACCAATTCCATACCAGGTCTTGGTCGCCGTCATCTGCAAGAGAGGCTTGTACTGGGCATATAGGTGTAGAGTCGCGATTCCGTTATCGTTGACAATCGCGGAAGCAATATCCTGCCATTCATTGGTGTGATCAACCGGTTCTTTTGGCTCTTCGTTCAATTGAAGCTGAAGTTTTCCGGCGTTCAATTGAACTTCACTCGCGTTGGTGTAAAGCTCGTGCACTTTGGCTTCATCGGAAACCGTCGCTTCTTCTGCCCAGCCGACAAAGTAGTGGTCTTCTTTGACAAAACCCTTATCGAAAAGAATATTCCCGGCCTTTTTGAGATAGGCGGTCAATTCCCCGTTGATGCCGTTTTCAAGATCGGCAAGCGAAATTTCCACCGTATGGGTGACATCGGCTCCTCCGTTATTGTCGTGAAGAATTATATTGTACTGATATAAATCCCTTTCCCAGACCGCATAAACCGTCCTGCTTTGGTCCACGGGAGAGGTCGCGGTGAATTTGTAATTCGCAGCCTCGTCCCAGCCCGCAACGTCAGCGAGTTCCTCCAGCGCATCGAAGGCGGCCTCGTTCATGGAATCGGCCTGTTTGGTGGACCATCCTAAAAAGGTATAGCCGGCGCGAGCCGGGGGATTGTCATAGAACTGCCTGTTTTTATATGCATCGCTTGCGAGGTCCGTAATGGGCCTGCCTTCGTAGTCTGAGAGGTAATCCGTTCCCAGCACATTGATTTTCAGAATATTATCCCCCTGAAATCCGTTAGCAGTATAGCCCTCTTCTCCATAGGCCTTTTCGTTAACAGGTACTATGCGTTCCACGGGATTCCCCGCCCCGCCGTTCATATCGAAAGTCAGCTTAGCCTGAGCCCTGTAAGTGGAGGAAACGGATCTGAAATAGCCCGTCGCCGCATTGGCAAAGCTCAGAGCCATATCCTTTTTCAGATTCAGTGAGGCGGGAATGTCCAAAGCAAAGGAATAACCCCCGTTCTCGCCGCTTAAAAGCACTCCCTTAGCCATGAAGTCTTGAATATCCGAGGAAGAATATACCTGCTTAAAGACCGCATCATCCGTCGCTGTCCTTCCGGAAACCAGCGCGTTCTGATACTTGCTGTGTCCGGTGATGACCCTGCTGTCCGTAAAGAATTCATCTACATGGGGCGTATTGGCGCTGCGATTGATTATGATGCCGGAGCGAACATCGGCGTTCGGCATATTGTACACCTTGTTTTCATTTACCCGATGTTTACTCAGGGTATAGCTCGTCCTCTGCGCCCCGGAAACGACAGTTATAGTCACGCTTGCCGGGGAACTGCCGTCAAACATGTTCAGGCATATGGTATCGCCCGCCGGAATCTTAAGACCCGCCTCCACATTCAAGACAAAGCCGCCTTCGGTACCGTAGTAAGGCGCAACGGTATAGGCCTTGCCGAAATCCCTGGGATCCACACCCTGATTCATCTCCGTCGAAGAGCGCCTTGTCTGCAGGTCTCCTATAATGCGCTCATAATTATTTGCAAGCCCCGCCTTGAAAACGGAACGCGACCCCTTAGGCAGCTCAAAAACTATGCGCGCTCCCTTGGGAACTATAATATCCCCGGTCGCCGTCAGGC
>DAONZO010000143.1:0-3393 GCA_035406945.1 Bacillota bacterium
CGAAGTACTTCAGGTTGAAGCTTTGCCGGTTGCTCTCCCAGTCGTCCGTGTGACCCACCATTCCTTCCAGCGAGTTCGCGACTTCGGGCCGGAAGCCGTATACGCCCGCCCCGGAACCGGTGGCGTCGCGCACGCTCACCACCACCTCGTAGCTTCCGGCCTCGGCCTTCGGCATATCGGCGAGTACCACCTCCGGATATACGCCGTTCACGGCTTTTAGACCGTTTTTCGTGTAGCTCTTAACGGGCTCCGATTCTCCCTTGCGAAACACTTCTATTGTTACGCTGAGCTCGTCCTTATCCCTGTCGTCCACGACGGTTTTTATGGAATACGAAGCCCCCACCATGACCTTGCCCGGCTCCGTGCCTATGCTCTTTACCCTGGGCGCGTTTGCGCCTCCTTCTATGTAGAAGACCATGCGGAAGGCTTTTGACTCCTTGTCGAAGGCGGTGGTCTTTCCGCGTCCCGCGTCGTCTGTCTGCCAGTGCGTAAGCACGTATTTACCGTCCTGAGAAAAGCTCGTTACGGGCGCGTTCAGTATTTTGCCCGAATCCTTAAACAGGCCGTCGCTGTACGGAGTGTGCTCGTAGCACCAGAAGGAGGCCTTGGATTCGTCGCCTTCGTAGTCGGAATAGAAGAGCTTGTATTCTATCGTTTCTCCCTTGCGGTATATCTTTTCCGGAGCCTCCGTGTCGCTTGCGTATTTACTTGCAAGTTCGGCCGCCGCGGCGTTTACGTCCCAGCTTTCGTCCACTGATATGCAGCTTGAATTTTCTCCGTCCGGCAGCCATTTTGTTTTGAGCCTCTCTATCTCGTCCGCCTCGCTTTCGCTTATTTTGACCACGAGGGCGATGTTGTTTTTAGCGGTATGATACATGCCGATAAAGCTGCCGCCCTCGAAGTGCCCGCAAAAACCCGTGGGCGGAACCCCCGTCGAGGTCATTATTCCTATGTCTTTGGCTCCGGTCTTTGCGTTGAAGTTGAACTCCGTCATCTTGGAATAGATGGCGTCATTTGTGTAGATTATGCTGCACGGCAGTACCATTCCTATGTAGCTTTCCGCCGTTTCCATAGCATATGCCACCTGATTTATGCTGCGGTAATAGCCTTCTCTACCGGACCTTATGTAGTTTGAGTCGGAATAATCCCCGAGCAGGGAATTCATGCTCGCGTAGTTGAAGTAGTAGCGGTTTTCCTCCGCGGCGGAGCCCGTCACCTCCATAAAGCTTCCCGCTATGTAATTTGCCCTGCTGCTTGCGTCGAAAGATGGAACGCTTTCTTGAGTTCGAGGGTCGAGCAAGGTGCGCCTGAGCAGTTTTCCGTCGCTTCCGAAAGCCCTGTATTCGCAAGGGCTTATGCGTATAACAACGATTCCTCTGCTGTCTATGGCCGCGCAGTCCGATTTATTGTCGCTTAGGTTCTCGGTTCCCTGAAGCGCTGCGCTGCTCACGTTTTCAGTTTCCGCGTTAAAGCGTCCGAGATACAGGGCAAAGCCTCTGCGCTCAACGAAGAGCTCGTCTCCCGCTATGGTGCGTATCCTGTTGTTGCCGCAGAATATCTCCGCGCCGTATATCTTGCTTTCGCTCCCGTCCGTATCTATGCGATAGATGCCGTCTTCCTTAAAGCTGTATATCCTGCCTTCATGGCAGCAGTTGTTTACTCCCAGCTCGCTGTCCAGAACTTTTATCATAGTGCCCGTCGCCTTATCCAATAGCAGGGTCTTGCCGTCGGATATCAGATAGAGATATTTCTCCTGGGCATCGTGACCCAGACGGGCGTTTTTGAATTCGCTCGGGCTGGGGAATACATTTTCCGAGAAGTTAAACGTCCATTTCCCCTCCCCGGTATTCGCGTCGAAGGCTTTTATATGGTAGGGGTAAGTCCTCTTCATGTAGCTCACCCCTCCGTGGCTCGATCTGACGCTGAGCGTGGAGCTGTCCATAGAGTATATTTTGGACGCGTCGGCGCTTACGTGACCGCAGTTCCAGAAAGGGCTGCGTATGTCCGGAAAGGACAAGCGTTTTGCGCCTGCCAGTTTTTCACTTATGGGGCTTGATATCTGCCTGAGCAGATATGGCGTGCCGCCGACTTCCACCCCCGCGTTGTGCTGCAGGGCAATCTGAATGTTCGCCGCGATCCCTTCTTCGGAGAGCTTCGCCTTAAGCTGCGGAATCTTCGCCCGGGCCAGCTCGAAGGCTCTTTCGCTTTGAGCGAGAAGCAGGACGTCTATGCTTTTCGCGGGTCGAAGCTCGAGGCTTACCATTGGCGCTATGTTGTCTACTACGCTGAAGGCTGCGGCATGAGAGCTCAGGTGGTCGGACTCGCTTACGTATTCCGGAAGAGTGTCTTCGCTCCACAGATCCGTTACCGTAAGACCCACGCTGAAATTTCCCACTCCGCTGCGCAGAAAGGATATGTTCTTTGCGGAGCCGAAGGCCAGGTCCGTATATTCGCCTTCGCAGTCCCAGATACGTTTCAGATTTCCGGAGCCCTCGGCGGCATCCGACGCGTTGATTACGGCTATGTTCGAGTTTTCGGAGCGATAATAACAGTCGGCGAGTTCTATTCTTGCCACGGGGGGCAAGTCTTTCACGACCTTAAACTGCGAGGCGGCGGAGGCGGTATTTCCCCGTCCGTCCTTTGCGTTTATCTCAAAATTCAGAATGCGGTCCTCGTCAAACTTGGTGAGGAAATCAAGCCTTACGACGATGCGGTATTCGTCCGAGCCCGCGTCCTCCAAGCTGCGATACTTGATATTGCTGCTGCAGACGGGCGCATTCTGCGCTCCGCCGAAACTGTAGCTTACGTTTATCTTTTCTCCGGAGATGGGCTCGCTTATGCTTATGCGCAGGGAAATTAGAGGGTGAGCGGGGTTTTGCAGGGCCGTAACGGTGAAGCTCTGGCGGCGGTTCTGCTTCTGGCAGCCGCCAAGCTCCGCTGAAACGGCGGGGCAGGGGAGCACCCTTATGGACCTGCTGTCGTTGGCGTATTCTCCGGTAGCGGCGCAGACTTCAAGCTCGGCCATATAGACGCCGGGCTGCGCGTACAGCAGCTCCGTTTGGGTTGAGTTGAGCTTTCGGCAGGACGCCCCCTCCGATCTTATGCTTCCGGAGGCGAGTTTTTTAGCGTAGGCCTGAGCCGCCGTGTAGAGAATTTCGTCCACCTCTATGGAGGAAATGTCGGTCGCCGTCACCGGATGTCCTTCAAAGCTCTCCGGGGGGAGGCTGAGCAAGGCCCTTATTACGGGGAAGGAAAGCTCTTCTTCCGGCAATGGAAGTTCCGGCTCTTCTTCTTCTCCGCTTCCGGGCTCTTCGCTCCCGCCGTCTCCGCCGCCGGGATTTTCTCCGCCCTCGTCGGGGGGATTTTCGCCCGAAGCACCCGAGCTGTCTTCCG
>DAONZO010000144.1:0-3379 GCA_035406945.1 Bacillota bacterium
AAGGGGCATGTTACGACGCTTAGAGAGCCTGTTTTTGGCCTCCTCGGGCTTCCCAATAGAGGCCGTGAGGGGACAGATTGCGGAGGCGATAGATATTTTTGTGCACCTCAGCCGCGACAGCTCCGGCGTTAGGCGCATAACGGAAATCGCCGAGCTGAAAGGCCTTGAGGCCGGAGAGCTGCTGCTTAACACCTTGTTTCGCTACAGTCCGGAAACGGGGCTTAAAAGGGTGGGGGAGCTTTTGAACACGGAGAAGCTGGGTTTATATGAGTGACTATAAGATTTACAGGATGAGCAAAAAAGAAAAATTGAGCTATTATGCTTCCGCCTGCGCATTATTAGGCTTTCTGGGTTTTCTGTTTTACCGCAGCCTTGTAATGTCCGCGCTTGTTGCGCTTGCGGCCCTGCCTCTGGAGAAGATAATGTCCGAGCGCCTGAGGCTCAGAAGGCTCGAAAAACTCTCCGAGGGCTTTCGCGACGCCCTGTACAGCATATCCGGCTCGGTGGCCGCGGGCAGGCAGCTCCCTCAGGCCATAGGGGAGGCGGCGAAAGCTGCGGAATTAAGTTACGGGGCGGACAGCGATATAGCGTTTGAACTTAAAAGCGTATACGACGCCTACGAGCAGACTCATGGAAATGTCGAAGAGATGCTCGGGGATCTGGCTAAACGGAGCGGTCTTGCGGAGATAGAGCAGTTTGCGCAGAGCTGCGCGGTCTGCAGGCGCTGCGGCGGTGACATGGAGGCCGTAAGCCTTAAAGGAGCGGCCCTGCTATTGGACAGGATGGAGTTTGAGCGGGAGCTTAAGGGAATAATGATACAAAAACGCAGCGACATAGCCTTGCTCACTTCCATGCCGATAATAATACTTCTGCTGCTCAACCTCACTTCCTTCGGCTACCTCGCCCCTCTGTATTCGGGGCTGGGCGGGCGCCTCATAATGAGCCTCTGCCTGGCTGCCATGCTTGGGGCCCTGCTTTGGAGCCTCAAAATAACGGATATAAAGCTGTGAAAATCGTATTTAAACGGGTCTTCCTTAGCTTAGGGGCCCTGATGAAAAAAATATCCGGCTCGGAAAAGGCGGAAAGCAAGATAAGGCGCTACGTCTGGCTGGAGATTTCCGGCGAGGACATAGAAGGCTCAATCAGCAAAGCCGGACTTCGCATGCGAAAGGCGGCCATTGCGCTCGCGCTTCTATCGGCGGTCTTCTTAGCGCTTTCGTTCATTTTTTCGGCTTCATCCGTCGATCTGAACGAAGTCCTCGCAAGAGAAGCCTACGGGCGGAAGGGCAGGGATGTAAGCCTCAATGTAAAAATGAGCTTGGGTGAAGACATGCTGGAACGTGAAATCGCGATAAGGGTGCGACCAAAGGCGCTCGATGAGATTGCCGCGGCGGCTCTTTTGGGCGAGTGTGAGGCCTGGCTTGCGAGCGAGGTTATAAATTTTGAAGAGACAGACGGAGACATAGAGCTTCCGAGGCGATATCCGAACGGACCCGTTGATATAGTCTGGCGCAGCGGGGACAGCCGGCGGATAAACGAAAATGGCGAGGTCAAGCTCTTGAACCTGACGGAGCCCTGCTACGTCCGGATAACTGCCTTAATGTCCGCCGGGGATTATTCGAAAGAGCGCGACTTCGTGCTGAAAATTAAGCGCGGAGACGTTCTGCCGTCGATGAGGAGAGCCTTGAAAGATTTGGAAAAAGAGCTTTCTTTCGATGAAAGCGGGGCAAGCCTTATTCTTCCTGCCGAATATGAAGGCGCAAGCCTGGAGTGGTCGGCGGCCGGGGGCGCCACGAGCCTTGAACTGATACCCTTTGCAATGCTCGTTCTCGCCGCGCTCTATTTTTCCCGCTACGACGCGCTCGAAAAGCGTCTTAAGGCAAGGGCTCTGACCATAGAAAGAGAGCTTCCGTCCTTGGTCCTGCAACTTGTCCTGCTCCTCAACGCCGGTCTGGTACTCAGCGCGGCCTTAGAAGAACTTTTGGAAAGGCACGCGGAAGACGACGGCGCATTGTACCGCGCTCTGCGAAACATAAAGCTCGGTGCGAAGGGCGGCAATATGTCTTTTGAAAGCGAACTGTATGCTTTTGCGAGGCGCAGCGGAAGCCGCGATTTTATAAGGCTGGCGTCCATGATTTTAGACCATGCCGGAAGGGGCAGCGAGCTCGCTTCGAAGCTGGAAAAGGAAAGGGAAATACTTTGGAACGGCAGGCTGTCTATCGCCAAGTCAAGAGCCAAGGAAGCAGAGACCAGACTCTGTTTTCCGCTCATGCTGCTTTTGCTGGTGCTGGTGGTAATAGCCGCGGCACCGGCCTTTATGACCATGTAAGGAGAAAGGAGAGGAAAAATGACGGATTTTTTAGTGAGGCTTAAGAACAATTTAAGGCCATCGGAGGAAGGCATGGAGCTCGTTCAGGTGGCGATACTCATCGCCATAGCGATAGGCCTGGGCTTAATCTTCAGGGAAAAGATAGGCCAGTTCATAGACAGGGTCTTCGGAGACCTTATAAACAGTGATTTTTAAGGGTAGTTCGGGCAGCGCGGGGGTAGAAGGCGCAATGGTCTTTGCCCTTCTGCTCGCCGTCGTCTTCGGCTTTATTTATACCGCTCTCGACATGCATGTTGAGGTAAGGGAAGACGCGGCCGCGCACAAAGAGCTCATGAGCGCTCAGGAATGTGAAGCGGGCGCGGCTCTGAGAGCGGGATGGGTGCTGTCCTTTGTTACAGGCGGAGGCTCGGATGAAGATGAAGCTCCTGTGCAAGAAGAGGATTGAGAAAGTCTTATTCGGGGGCGCAAGAGGCTTTGCGAGCATCTGGATGGTAATAATGCTGTCCGGCATTCTTGTTTTGCTGCTCGTAATAATAGAAGCCTCGTGCGGCTATGCGGCAAGCAGCATGGCTCAGGGGCTTTGCGTTTCCGCGGGAAACAGCCTGCTTTCAGAATATAATAAGGTTCTGTATAAAGATTACGGGATATTTGCTCTAAGAAGCGGAGACCTGAGGCTTTCCGAAATGGCCGAATACTATATCGCAAGCGGTCTGGGGGGAAGCGGCGGGTTGATTCGCATGGAGCTTATTGAATGCGCCGCAAGCAGCGAGAACTACCCGGCTTTGAGCGCGGAACTGCTGATGGAGCAGATACGTCCAATCGGTATGGCCGCAGGTGTTTCTTCGTTTATAGAGAGCGGGGGCTTGCAAGAGGCGTTCTCGGGTCTCGGCGGCGCGGCTTACGACACGGACGGGCTTCAGGAGAATTGCGTTTCCGATTTGGAAGCCTTCGTCGAAGAAAATGCCGCTTCGGCGGCGGAGCTTAGAAGCGGCGCGGCGGAGATGGAGGCGGAATTGGAAGAGATGCTTTCCGCGGAGGTTGATGAGAATC
>DAONZO010000145.1:0-3346 GCA_035406945.1 Bacillota bacterium
CTACGGCGAGAGCGTGATACAAAACCTGAACCTCGCCATACCCATTAAGCTGATAGAACAGCTTTCCAGAGAAGAATACACGGCCTTCGGCGATATAATACCGGTCAGCTCGGTATTTGCCGATGCCTATATCCGGCCTTCGGAAACCTATATCATACTTGCCCCCGGAGAAACCAAGGAAATAGATATATACGAAAGTACGGGAGACAAAAAAGTGAGCATACACTGCGAGGCGGAAGACTACGGTGTGGTCTCATGGAAGTGGACAAATGTCTGGAAGGACGACAACACCACCTCTATTAACATTACCGGGAAAAAGGCCGGGGAAACAACTCTGCGCTTCGACTTGCTGGATGCCACGGGCGGAATAATATGCCGCAACTACGTAAGCGTAATAGTCACTTCCGAGTACAGCGACTTCGAGCTCTCCGCGAATCCGTCGCAGCTCGTACTGCGCGAGGGCAAGGAGGCGGAAGTCAACATCTACGTAAGTCTCGACGTTGGAGGCCTTTACCTCTCATACGCCATAGAGGGCGGAAAGGTAGACTGCCTCTGGGCCGAGGAATGGACCGACTACAACAATATAAGCCTTACGGTCACGGGTCTGCAAAAAGGAACCGATGTGATCAACATCTACCTCTTCGACGAAAACGATGTCTTCCTGAAATCTATTCAGATACAGGTGAAGATAATATAATGCGGCATTGCCGCCAAAAACCCTCAAAGCGAGAGGGGCTCTTGGCAATTCAAGAGCCCCATGGTAAAATTAAGAGCCGAATTACGTAGAAAGGAGCAGGACAATGGCGTTAATAGAGATAAAATGCCCCCGCTGCTCAGCGCTGCAAGATATGGACGATACCGCCCCGACGGTCTTCTGCAGCGAGTGCGGAGAAAAAATATCCGCGGAAACGTCACCCGCCGGAGACACGCAGCTCCTGGCGTCGCTTTCGTCGCTGATAAAGGAAGAGGGGGATTTCGTCACCAATCTTTCCGGATATGATGAATGCGCGGCCCAGTTCGACCGCTGGATGAATCTTATAGCCAGATACAAAGAGGGCATCGCCAAACTGGACAGCGACATAAACAAGGAAAAGGCTATCAACGAGGCTTTGGTCTTCTGCGAGCGCGTAGGCAAAACCAGGATATCCTACATGTCCGGAGAGCTGGACAGGGACGGAAAGGACATTGTAAAGACTTATTCTCCTGATAAGGCGAGAGCCGGGTTGCTGAAAGATGCCAAAAGCTCTCTCATCTACATGTTCAACAACCTTCCCGCAAGGTTGGAGCTGTTCAGAAATCTGGAGTCGGAGCTCGGCATTTCCAATGAGAGGGTAAACAGAATCAGGGCCGATTTACGGGAGAGCCGCGACAGCTACAAAACCGCGGAAAAGGCGTTTTGGGCAGAAAATCCGGAGGTGCTGAACCGCAAAAGAGACGCGGGTATCAAGAGCCTTTCGGTGCTGGCCATAGGCCTGCTTCTCGCCATAGTAGCGGTGGTATTTGCCGTCCTTAAAAAACAGTATATCGTATTTGCCGCAGCTTTTGCGATACTGTGCATAGCCTTCTATGTTCGCAAGCACATTACGGACAATGCGGTAAAGCGTATAAAAGCGGAATCCTTTCCGCCCGCTCTTAAGGCCCTGGCGGAAGACGTAAAAAATTACCAAAAGAGCCTGGAAGAGGCCGAAAAAGCGCAGATTAGCGCCCAGCAAAGGCTTGCGGCCTTCGAGGCTACCAGAAAATAGCTCGGATGAAGTTCATGAGTAATCTATGCAGTCGCGGGTCGCGCAGGAATGCGCGGCGTGAGGAAAGTCGGTGCTCCACAGGGCAGGGATGCCGGTTAACGGCCGGTGGGAGTGATCCTAAGGAAAGTGCAACAGAAAATAACCGCCCGCAAGGGTAAGGGTGAAAAGGTGAGGTAAGAGCTCACCGGGCTCATGGTAACATGAGCCGTCGGTGTAAACCCCATTCGGAGCAAGACCAAAGAGGGTGACAACTGCCGAAAGGCAAAGTGTCAGAAAGGCGGCGGCCCGTCGCTTCCCGAAAGGTAGGTCGCTTGAGCCCGTCAGCAATGGCGGGTCTAGACAGATGATTGCTTAGTACAGAACACCGCTTATTGATTGCTCATGAACTTCTTTTGATTACAGAGGCTTTTAGCCTCTTTTTAGCAAAGAGGACAGACACGCAAATGAAGAAGATCATAACCTGGAACGTAAACGGAATAAGGGCCTGCCTTCGGAAGGGGCTTTTGGATTACTTAAAGGCGGAAGACGCCGATATGATATGCATACAGGAGACCAAGTGTCAGGAAGGGGAGGCCGTTGTGGATTTGCCCGGCTATGTGCAATACTGGAACAGCGCACAGAGGAAGGGCTATTCAGGAACACTGATGCTTGCAAAGGAAGTTCCTCTTTCGGTCAATTACGATATAGACGCGGAGGGTCACGACGACGAGGGCAGAGCCATAAGTTTGGAATACCCGGACTTTTATCTTGTCACGAACTATACCCCGAACGCACAGGACGGACTTGCGCGCATTGATTACCGCCTTGAGTGGGAAGCTGCCAACAGAGAATATCTGAGCGCTCTTGACGCCGGGAAGCCCGTCATACTCTGTGGAGACCTGAACGTGGCGCACAACGAAATAGACCTTAAAAACCCCAAGAGCAACATCGGAAACGCGGGCTTTTCCCGGGAGGAAAGAGACGCCTTTTCCGCGCTGCTTGCCTGCGGCTTTACCGACGCGTACAGGTATCTTTATCCGGAAAAGGTGGAATATACCTGGTGGTCTTACCGCACGAGGGCGAGGGATCGCAACATAGGCTGGAGGATAGATTATTTTGTTGTTTCCGATATTCTTCGTGAAAAACTCGTGAGCGTGGACATCCGCTCGGACGTCTTCGGAAGCGACCATTGCCCTGTGGTTCTTACGATAGACCTGTAGCCTCGTCTTAGGGTTTCCGACTTCGCGGTTGTCTGCCGTTCTGTTTTATGGTAATATATAGTTAATCGGATGAAGGGAGATTTTTAAACTATGGGCAGGCATGGCACCATAGCCGGAAGAAAAGCCGCGCAGGACACAAAAAAAGCGGCGATATTTACGAAGTATGCAAGACTGATTACCGTTGCGGCCAAAGACGGCGGAGACCCCGACTACAACGCGAATTTACGCGCTATAATAGACAAGGCAAGGGGCATGGGAATGCCCAACGACAATATAAAGAGAGCCATAATGAAGGGCAGCGGCGAACTCGGAGGAGAAAGCTACGAGTCCGGAAGATTCGAGGGCTACGGAGCCGGCGGGGTTGCCGTAATAGTGGATGTCCTTACGGACAACAGAAACAGA
>DAONZO010000146.1:0-3328 GCA_035406945.1 Bacillota bacterium
GGCGTGCTTGCGGATGAGTTCCGTCATGCTCACCCTTTCAAAAGGTTTGCTGAAGTCTATTATATCCTCGCCGTAAGGAAGCTGATCGCCTCCGGTAACCTCATGAGCGACGTACTTCATAAGACCCTCGGTGCGCTCCATCATGCCCTCGATGTCGGTATAGGCCTCGTAGAACTCTATGGTCGTAAACTCTGGGTTGTGGGTGGCGTCCATGCCCTCGTTGCGGAATATGCGGCCCATGTCGTAGACGCGCTCGAGGCCGCCGACTATACAGCGCTTTAAGTGAAGCTCCGTGGCGATGCGAAGGTACATGTCCATATTAAGAGCGTTGTGATGGGTAATGAAGGGGCGCGCGGTGGCTCCTCCCTGAACAGTATTGAGTATGGGTGTCTCGCATTCTATATAGCCGAGGTCGTCGAAATATTTCCTTATGCAGGCAAGTGCCTTGGCGCGCTTTTTGAAGGTTTCGCGAACGCCCGGAGTGACTATCATATCGACATAGCGCTGGCGATAGCGCAGGTCGGGGTCTTTAAGACCTCCCCACTTGTCGGGAAGCGGACGCACGGATTTGCTGAGGAGAATATAATTTTTGACATGCAAAGACATCTCTCCGCGTTTCGTTCGGAAGACGACGCCCTCGCAACCGATGATGTCGCCGATATCGAGCTTGTTGAAGCGTTCCATTTCCTCTTCGCCGAGGTCGTCTACCTGAACGTAGAGCTGTATGCGCCCGTCCTGGTCCTGAAGGTCGCAGAAGCTTGCCTTGCCCATGCCCCTTTTCGACATTATGCGGCCCGCTATCTTCTGGGTCGAACCCTCCAGCTCGTCGAAGTTTTCCTTTATGGTGACGCTGTCGGAGGTTTTCTCGAAGCGTATCTGAAGGAAGGGATCGCGCCCCTCCGCCTGCAACGCAGCCAGTTTCTCTCTCCTTATGAGCGCCTGCTCGCTGAGATCCTGCTGCTCCGTTCCCGCATTGATGACGTTCATAATATCCTGTGCCATAATACCTTCTCCTGACTTCAAAAACCTTATCTTATAATCTCAATCACTTTATAGCGTAAATCTCCGTCTTCGGTATGTATCTCCACTACATCTCCGACCGCCTTGCCCAACAGGGCCTTGCCGACGGGAGATTCGTTCGAAATCTTATCCTGAAACGGGTCCGCGTCCGTGGTGCCGACTATGGTGAAAGTGTACTCTTTTTTTCGGCCCATGTCCCTTACGCGAACTCCGAGGCCGAGGTTGACGTGCTCGCCGGTAAGTTCTTCCTCGCTGATGATTTTGGCGTTGCGCATCATGAATTCCAGCTTGTTTATGCGATCTTCCACTTCGGCCTGCTCGTCCTTTGCGGCGTCGTACTCGGCGTTCTCCGCAAGGTCGCCGTAGGATTTTGCCTCCTTAAGCTGCTCCGAGACCTCTTTTCGTTTCACCAGCACCAGATACTCGTGTTCCTGCACCAGTTTGTCGTAGCCTTCCTGAGTAAGCAGTATTTCTTCGCTCATTGTTGTTTTCTCCTTTAATCAAATGCTCTCATAGACAGAGGCAGTTTAACATCTCTTCGGCGCTGCGCGCCTCGTTTACGGCCCTGCGTATTCTGACGGCTCCGGGAAGTCCTCGCACGTAGCCGGCCACATGGGCTCTTATTTCGTTGACGGCTCTTTTTTCGCCCTTGGCGCAGGCAAGCAAGGTAAAATGCCGTTTTATTGTCTCGACTATCTCTTCCGGCTCGGGCCTCGGCGGAATGACCCGTCCTTCCCAAGCCGCGTTCAGCTCCCTGAATATCCAGGGATTGCCTATCGCTCCTCTTGCTATCATTACGGCGTCGCAGCCGGTCTCCTCCAGCATGCGCATCGCGTCCTGCGCGCTCATTACGTCGCCGTTTCCCACTACAGGTATGTCTAAGGCGCGTTTTACCGCCGCTATCGCGGACCAATCGGCCCTGCCGGAGTAATACTGTTCTCTGCTGCGCCCGTGTACCGTAACGGCGGAAGCTCCCGCCTCCTGAAGCTTTAAGGCAAAGGCGACGGCTCCTATCTCCCCGCGGGCAGGGGGCTCCGAAAAGCCCTTTCTTATTTTAACGCTCACGGGTTTTCCGGCGGCCCTTACGGCCGCCTCGGTGACGGCCTTCGCAAGCTCCGGGTCCTTGAGCAGGGCGGAGCCCTCTCCGTTCCTTACGACCTTGGGAACAGGGCAGCCCATATTTATATCTATAAGGACATTGGGACGATCCTTAAGCGCGGAGGCGGCGTAGGCCAGCATGTCCGGTTCGGAGCCGAAGAGCTGTATGCCCACGGGGCCTTCCCTTTCCTGTATCGAGTACAGCTCCGCCGTCTTCTCGCTTCCGTAGTAGAGTCCCTTTGCGCTTAGCATTTCCGTAAAGCTCAGAGCGCAGCCCTGCTCCCGGCACAGAAAACGGAAGCTCCCGTCTGTATAGCCGGCAATGGGAGCTAAAAAAAACGGTGATAGAAGTTCGTAAGAACAGAAGTTAAAAGTCATTCCCGCCGGATTTCGGTCTGCGCGCATGGAGCGACTTATTCTTCTCGTATATTCTCTCCAGACCGGTAAGGGTAAGGAGTTTGTCTACATGGTCTATACAGTCCGTCTCGCTGTCCATAAGGCTGGCCATTCCGCCCGTGGCTATTACCGAAATCGGAAGGCCGTCGCCGGTATAGGCTTCCAGCTCTTTCTTCATGCGTGCGACTATGTATTCGACCATGCCTACATTTCCGTAGACCAGACCCGCCTTTATACCGTCGGTTGTGTTGCGGCATATAGTACGTCCGGGGGACTCTATTTCCACTCTTGGCAGTTTTGCAGTCTTCTCAAACAAGGCATCCGACGATATCTTTATGCCCGGAGCTATAAGACCGCCCAAAAATTCCGAATTGGCCGTGACGGCGCATATCGTCGTGGCGGTGCCGAAATCTATTATTATCAGATGGCCTTCGTACTGGTCGAGAGCCGCCACGGCGGTGACTATCCTGTCCGAGCCGAGCTGCTTGGGGTTATCGTATTTTACTATGAGCCCCGTCTTTATTCCGGGCCCCACCACTATGGCCTGTCTGTTGAAATACTTCTGAGAGAGGTGCTGAAGAGTGTAGATCATGGAGGGAACGACGGTGGAAATTATCACATCGTTTACTCCTCTTATGTCGAGTCCGTCGTAAGAAAACAGCTGATTGAGCAACATTCCGTACTCGTCCGCGCTCTTTCTCTGGTTGGTTTCCATCCGCCACGATCTCAAAAGCCGCCTGTTTTCGTACACACCTATGACTATATTGGTGTTGCCTACGTCGAATGCCACGAGCATTATTCGTCGTCTCCTTTT
>DAONZO010000147.1:0-3296 GCA_035406945.1 Bacillota bacterium
ACCGCTGTCGGCACTGGACCGCAACCTGCGCCAGCAGATGCAGATAGAGCTGAAGCACCTTCAGAAAAAGCTGGGCATAACCTTTGTGTATGTCACCCACGATCAGGAAGAAGCCATGGCCATGTCGGACCGCATCGCTGTAATGAAGGACGGAGTCATTCTTCAACACGGAACACCTTCGGAGATATACAATCACCCGAATTGCCGTTTCGTGGCGGACTTTATAGGCGAAAGCAATATATTTTCCGGCCGCGTTTCGGCCGTGGACGGCAATCGCCTCAGCGTAGATACGCCCTACGGCCTCATAAGCACACAGGGAGAGGGATTTGAGCTCGGAGAAGAAATCTTCGTTTCAATTCGCCCGGAATACCTTGAAATTACGCGCGAAGCGCGCAGCGGTTTCGAAGTTCAATGCAGACTCAAAGACTACATATACATGGGCTCCGTGGTAAAGGCCCTTTTGGAACTTCCCGACGGTAAAGAGATTAAGCAGAACCGCTTCGATGTCGACGACACTTTTTACGAGGGCGAAAGTGTTTGGATAAGCTGGGACGAGGAACGTTCGGTTCCTATACACCTCAGAGGGGAGGCCGGGCGATGAGTACCCCTATTGTAAGGCGTAAACGCAGCTCCAAACTGCCGTTTTTGGCTCAGGCCGGGCCCGTATCGCTGTGGATGGTACTCTTCGTTACCATCCCCATGCTCTTTATAATCTACATAAGCTTTATGAGCAGAGGAACTTTCGGCGGCGTGGAGTACGAGGCCACTTTGGATTCCTACAAGACACTTGCGGATCCCACCTACTTTAAGGTCATAGTTAAAAGCTTTCAGGTGGCCATGGTAACCACCGGTTCTTGTCTTATACTCGGATATCCTTTTGCTTACTTTATAGCAAGGCAGCCCGCCGAAAAGGCCAGCCGCCTTATAATGCTGCTGATGATATCCTTCTGGACAAACTCGCTCATGCGCCTTAACGCGTGGATGCTGCTTTTCCAGACCAATGGCCCGATAAATAACCTGCTTCAAGCGATTGGCCTTACCAAAGCACCGATAATATTTGTCTATACGGACGGTCTGGTGCTTCTGGGTCTCATAACCAACTTTTTCCCCTTTGCCGTTCTCCCCATGTATTCTTCCATAGAGAAGCTCGAAAAGTCTATGCTGGAGGCTTCCGCCGACCTCGGCGCAAGGCCCGCAAAGACCTTCCTTACGGTGACCCTTCCGCTAACCTTTCCGGGGATATTCTCCGCCATAATACTTACGTTTATACCGGCTTTAGGAACCTACACCATTACCGACATGCTGGGCGGCGGGAAGGTGCTGTACATAGGAAACATAATTAAGAACCAGTTCGGGGTAATACGAAACTGGCCGCTGGGTGCGGCTTTAAGCACGCTGCTTTTGGCCATTACCGCTCTGCTTATATTCATTTACACCAGATTTGCCAAGATAGAAGATATGGAGGTGCTGTAATGAATAACAGAAGTCTTAAGCGCCTCAAGCGCAAGCGCATACTATCCTCAATCTACATGGCGTTCATGTACTCGCTGCTCTATATACCCGTTGCCGTCATGATAATGTTCTCTTTTAATGACGCCGACAGAAACTTCTTTTGGCAGGGTTTTACAACCCGCTGGTACGGAAGACTGTTCGAGTTCACTAACAAGGACCTCTGGCTGGCGCTGGCCTACTCCATAGCGATAGCCCTGCTCGCCACGGTGATATCGGTCATAATAGGGGTGCTCGGCGGCCTCGGCCTTAAAAAATTTGAGTTCAGGACAAAGAAATTTATAAATCTCATGATATACGTTCCCATAGTCGTGCCGGAAATTGTTTTGGCCGTTTCCATGCTGATTATCTTCATGATAGTCGGAATAAGGCTGGGCATGACGACCATACTGATAGGCCACTGCACGTTCTGCATACCCTATACCGTGGTCACGATAAAGGGTCGCATATCCGGAGATAACGAGACATTGCAGGAGGCTTCCATGGATCTGGGAGCAAATCGCTTTCAGACTTTCTGGCGCGTCACCATACCTTCTATAATGCCCGGTATAGTCTCGTCCGCCTTTTTATCGTTTACACTTTCCATAGACGACGTAATCATATCCAATATGCTGGCGGGAGCCTCGCAGTCTACGCTTCCGGTGCTGATACTGTCAATGAATAGAACGGGAATTACGCCCGATGTCAATGCACTCACCACAATTATGGTCGGCTGCATGATAATAGGCATGTTCATAGTAAACGGTATGCAAAAAGCTATGGTAAATAAAGAAAAACGCCTCATGGCAGAGGCCGATGAACGTATCTCCGCTGCCGCATCGGCAGCCGAAAGATAACAGAAACACAAACATTGAATATTGAATTAAGGAGGAATATTTCAATGAAAAAAATCATTTCAATCCTAGTTGCCGCGATGCTCATTTTTGGTCTTGCCGCATGCGGTGAAAAAGACGGCGGGAATGAGGCCGCAAGCACCGAGCTCAACATTTTCATGTGGGGAGATTATATCTCCAGCGATCTTATCGCCAATTTCGAGAAGGACAACGCCTGCAAAGTGAATCTCAGCTACATGAATGACAACGCGGATTCCATAACCAAGCTGACGGCCGGTGCCGGCTCCGAATACGACTTGATTATGACCTGCGATGCCTACATGGAGAGCCTCATCAAGGGAGGATATCTGGAAAAGCTCGACGCCTCAAAGATACCCAACGCCATAAGCAACATGAACCCGGCCTACTGGGCTGGCGAGAACCGCGACTATTGCGTACCCTATCTGATGAATTACATTTATGTTGTCTACAACACCGAAACCTGCCCCATCGAAATCACCGGCTACAATGATCTCATCGATCCGGCGATGAAGGGTCAGATCGGCTCCATAGACGGAGCGAGAAACCTCTTCCCTATAGCCCTTATAGCTCTCGGATACGACCCCAACTCCACCGTTGAGTCTGAAATTGCCGAGGCTTACGAATGGCTCGTAAAGTATAACGAAAACGTACTTGCCTACGGCTCCACCGAGCAGAATCTGGTCAGCGGAACGGTTTCCTGCATACTCACGTACGACGGCAACGCTTCCTGGGCCATGAGCGAGCTTGGCGAGAACAACACCCTTACCATCGCACCCTTTAAGAGCGACGCTGTTCAGCTCGGCTTCGACCTCTACGTAATGCCTAAGGGCGCAAAGCATCAGGATCTCGCCTACAAGTTCCTCAACTACATCTGCGACCCGCAGGTCATGGCCGCAAACCTCGTTGAGTTCCCGTATTCCTGCCCCAATGACG
>DAONZO010000148.1:0-3285 GCA_035406945.1 Bacillota bacterium
GAGGAACTTGTTCTTCTTGGACATGGGCTTGATGTGGTTTGCCTTCTTCCAGAGCTGAGCGCCTATGATTACGAAGATGAGGTCTATGACCAAAAATCCTATTATCTGCCAGAGGGTGGGTAAAAATGTGATGTGGAGCTTACCCAGAAGCGCCAATATCCCGAGCACCTCGCAGGCAATAGCGATTATCCAGCAGACTACGGCGCCAAAGCGCAGGGCTCCGCTGTTTCCTACGGGCTTGGCCTGTTTATACTTTCTTTCGCTGCCCTCGGAAGCCGCAACCAAATTGTGTTTTTTCTTTTCTGCCATGTTGATCCTCCAAACGGTGTGTTATAGTAGTTGTTCAGGCGCGCTCCGTGCGAGCCGAAAATGATTATATCACAAAACTTTAAGGTCTTCCATAAAAAACCACAGCCGCGCGCGGCAAAACCGTATCTTTCCGCGGAAAAACGAGGGTTCTTTTACTTGACATGCTTGACATAGCCGCCTATGGCCTGCCTCGTATCCTGAACGACGATAAAGGCCTTGGGATCGCGCTCTCTTACGAAGTTCTGAAAGTTGCTGAGCTGACGCTTGTCTATGTTGGCGATCAGCATATACTTTTCGCCGCTGAACTCGGAGGCATCCACATCTATTACGGTTATGGCAAAGCCCTCGTCGCGTATGGCGGTAAGCAGAGCCTTGTCGCGCTTCGTCGTAATTACCTGCACAGCTACATTGCCCTTAATCGCGTGTGCGGCGATGCGGCCGCCTATAAAGGTACCCGCCGCGTATCCGCTGGCGTAGGCTATGGCTATGGGCAGCACGGGACCGTCGGCCTGCATGGCGTCGCGGACGACCACATACCAAATCAAGACTTCGCAAAATCCCATTATAGCCGCAAAAATATTCTTACCTTTAACCGTAAGCACCATGCGTATGGTTCCGAGGGTGACGTCCGTAATCCGACACAGAAAAACCGTAAGACAGCTGATTATAAGTGATGTGGGCATAAATTCTTCCTCCTGCTTTTACGAGTCTGATTTGAAAATTTTTAAGCACAAAACCCGCTACCTGCAGATTTTATCACACAATAAGCTCTCACGTGTGAAGATTTGGCAAATTGTGTTCTTTTCCGCTTGCGTCGCCGGTGTTTTTTTTATATACTGTGAAAGCTCGCCTGTTGCGAGTGAAAGGAAGTTGAAGCCTAATGAACATAGCATTTATGCTCCGCCCTAAAAAGGACGTTGCTTTTCTTTACAGCGATTTTACCCTTAGGCAGGGTCTCGAAAAGATGAGGCATCACGGTTATACCGCAATACCCGTCATCGACCGCGAAGGGCGTTACATAACTACCATAAGCGAAGGCGACATACTTTGGTTTATACTCGACCGCGCCGGAAAAAGCGGCAATTTTGAAGACATCCCGATTAAAGATATAGAAACCATACGCATAAGCGACGTTCTTCATCCGGACAAGAACCCTCCGGCCTCTATAACCTCGAGCGCGGAGGAACTCGCGAGCAGAGCGATGGAGCAGAACTTTATTCCGGTCATAGACGACTCCGGATCCTTCATAGGCATGGTGACAAGACGCGACATCATCAAGACTTTTATTGTCGCAGGAGAACTTGAAAAATGATACTCGCGGGTGTATAATGCCCCGCGTAAGGGCGGTTAGCTCAGCTGGTTAGAGCGCCTCCGTCACATGGAGGAGGCCGTAGGTTCGAGTCCTATACCGCCCACCAGAATACAAAGCCTGTAATCTCACCGCTTACAGGCTTTTTCATTGAAATTTCAACGCATTATGCGATTTCGCCTGCTGCGGCTTGCTGCAGTTTGCATTCGTTTACTGCATATTATTACATATTTTTTCATCAAAACATGTAATGAAACATGTAACGCATTATCAAGTAATTAGCGCCCATGCACCCATGCATTTCTTTTTCAAAAAGCTAAAAAACAGGCAAGGATTTCTTCATGCGTTTTCTTGGTAGAGCGGATTGTTTTTGTGCTACTTTATTGTTTGTTGTTGACATTTATTTACTCTTATGGTAATATTATGGCGCGAGACGGGCTCTTAGAGAACGAAAGGGAAAAGAAATGGAAGAAAAGAAGAAATTTGAATGCTGCGAAGCCTACGAAGTCTGCGAAAAAAGCGAAGACTATGCAAACGGGGAAAGGTCGGATTTCCTCAGCTTCGAGATAATCGAAAGCCTCGGCGTACTAAGCACCTCCCCCTCCGGCTGGTCGAAAGAAGTCAATGTCGTTGCGTGGAACGGCGGCCGTCCCAAGTACGATATAAGAGACTGGGCGCCCGAGCACGATAAAATGACGAGAGGCATACGCCTTACGTCTTACGAGGCAAAGAAACTGAGAGATTTACTCATGGCCGCTGAGTTGGATAAGGCTCTCGGCAGCCGCGAGGAAAAATAGTCGCGAAGCCCGGCTCTAAACCTCCTCGGGAGAAGGCTCGGCCTGCTCAGCCGGCGGAGCCTGGGAAAGAGGCTCGGCGGGAGGAACGGGCGCGGCGGGCGCGTTTTGCGAATATGCCTGGTATTGCTGATACGAGGAATACTGCGGATTTTGCGGATAAGTCCGCTGTATGTAAGCAGGACAACCTGCGCAGCGGCGAGGATCCCTTATGCCTATGTATATTGAGTCGTCGAAAGCGAGTATGGCAAGAAAGACTATCGGGAAAAGAAATATTCCCAGGGCAAAGCCCGCGCCCTTGCCGAAGACATCGGACAGCCTGCATATGGTCATAATGGTAATGGCCGTATTGACCACGGGAAGAAACGCTAAAAGGAACATCCAACCGCTTCCCCAGACGATTTCATACAAAATGTAGGCATTGTAAAAGGGAATTATGGCCGCCCAGCCCGGTCTTCCCGCTTTTTTGAATATCTTCCACATGCAAAGTGCCGAAAAGAGGCTCAAGATAGTGAAGATAATCGCCAAAACCGCCAGAAACGGAAGTATGGCTGCGAAAAAGCCTGATATATCACTCCAGTCGTACATATCGGAATATTGATAATCATAATTGTAATAGTGATTAGTCATTTCAAAACCTCCCCTCAATTACGGGCGGTCTTTCGAAGCCGCCTCGTCTACCTGTCATCAGAATATCACCGGATGGAGTAAAAATCAATAAAATCCCCCTTGGGCGGGGGATTTATTTACATAGTAAGAGCCGGACAAGTGCAAAAGTTCCGCAAGGCTATGAAACCTTGGTTCCGCAGTTTCCGCAGAAAGCGGTTCCCGGCGCAAGTTTTTCTCCGCAGCCGGGGCAGAACGATGTCTCCG
>DAONZO010000149.1:0-3242 GCA_035406945.1 Bacillota bacterium
ATTCCGGCCACAGCGGCACTTCTATATCCGCCGCCCTCGGCTACGCGGCCGCAAGAGACCTCTCCGGCGGGGATTATTCCTGCATAGCCGTAATAGGCGACGGCGCCATAACCGGCGGCGTGGCCTACGAGGCGCTTTGCGGCGCGGGAAGCAGCAAGACCCCGCTTATAGTCGTTCTCAACGACAACGGAATGTCCATCAGCGGCAACGTCGGCGGAATGTCCCGCCACCTTGTAAAGCTGCGAACCTGGAAGCGATACATACGCCTCAAAGAGGGTGTGAAGCGCCGTGTAACCGGCAGCCCCCGCATATACCGTCTCCTTGAGCATATAAGAAACAGCATAAGAAGAGCCTTTGTTCCGGACAATGTCTTCGACGGTCTCGGCTTCAAATACTACGGTCCCGTGGACGGCCACGATATAGACGCGCTGTGCAAGACATTGGAGGCCGCAAAGATGCAGCATCGTCCGGTGCTTGTTCATGTACTTACAAAAAAAGGATGCGGTTTTAAGCCGGCGGAACAGAATCCTGCCAAGTTCCACGGAATAGGCAGTTTCGACCCGGCCCGCGCGACCTCAGAAGAGGTGCAGAGCGCCGGAAGCTGGTCTGACGTCTTCGGACAGAGGCTTAACGAACTTGCCGCAAAGGACCGCGACATAGTAGCCATTACGGCGGCGATGCTAAGCGCCACCGGTCTTTGCGCAATGCAGAAGGCCTTTCCCGAACGCGTATTCGATGCCGCCATTGCCGAGCAGCACGCGGTTTCATTCGCGGCAGGGCTGGCCCTCGGCGGGAAAAAGCCGGTTGCGGCGATATACAGCACTTTTCTTCAGCGTGCCTACGACCAGATACTTGTGGAAGTATGCCTTCAGAATTTGCCCGTGGTCTTCGCGATCGACAGGGCGGGGCTTACAGGGCCGGACGGAGACCCATCAGGGGGTATTCGATATAGCGTATCTCAGGTCCATGCCCAACATGACCCTGCTTTCTCCGCGCAGCGCACAGGAACTCAGAGAAATGCTGTCCTATGCTCTTGCTCTCGGCAGTCCCTGCGCCGTGCGTTACCCGCGCGGCAGCGCCGTAAGCGACAATGCTTTTAAGGGCTGCGGCTTCATGGAACCCGAGCTTATTATGCGCGGAAACGATGTGCTGTTTATATCCTCGGGAAGCATGATTGCTCCGTGTTTCTCCGCCGCGGAGGCTCTAAAGAAAAAGGGCCTTTCCTGCGGACTCATAAATTTAAGATGCCTTAAGCCTCTCCCGGAAGATTATATTATAAACGCTCTGCGCAGCTGTAAGCTGGCAGTCACCGTGGAGGACGGGGTGGTTCAAGGCGGCTTCGGCCAGGCGATATCGGCAATATCCGCAGAAATGTCTATTTCGCCCAGGGTAATAAATCTGGGATGGCCCGATGTCTTTATTCAGCACGGCAGTCCCGAAGAACTGGCCGCCATGTACGGTCTTGATGCTGCCGGGATAGCGCGCCGGGTGGAGGGCGAATTTGAAAAAACGACTCGATTTTCTTCTCGTTGAAAGAAATTTCTTCGATTCCAGAACAAGCGCGCAGAGAGCGGTTATGGCGGCGCAGGTACTGGTAGACGGAACGGTCTGCGATAAGCCCGGAACCCGGATACGCGAAGATGCCGAGATTTCCGTCAAAAGTCCCGGCTGCCCCTTTGTCAGCCGCGGAGCCTATAAGCTGCAGAAGGCTCTCGACGTTTTTAAGATAGACGCGAAGAATTTGCTATGCATCGACATAGGCTCGTCTACGGGCGGATTTACGGACTGCCTGCTTCAAAGAGGGGCAAAAAAGGTATATGCCGTAGATGTCGGAACAAATCAATTGGCCTGGAGGCTGCGTTCGGATGAAAGAGTAGTCACGATGGAACGCTACAATTTCAGGTACGCGCAGCCCGAAGACTTTCCGGAGCGCTTCGATTTTGCCTGCACCGACGTCTCTTTTATATCCCTCAAGCACATACTGCCTCCGGCATCCGCGCTTCTTAAGGACGGCGGGCTTATGGTGGCCCTGATAAAGCCGCAGTTCGAGGCCGGAAGGAAGCAGGTGGGCCGGCACGGAATAGTAAAGGATGCTTCGGTGCACGAAGAGGTGATAGAGGCCGTGATAGGCTATGCCGCGGACAGCGGTTTTTCGTCGCTCGCACTCGATTTTTCTCCAATAAGAGGGGCGAAGGAAGGAAATATAGAATACCTCCTTCTTCTGCGAAAGGCGGCTTCAAAGACGCCGACCCGCCTCGACCCCGCTCTTGTGAGCGAAACGGTAAAGCTGGCGCACGACACGGAGGAAGATATATGCTGACGCCCATGATGCAGCAATATGTGGAAACTAAAAAGCAGTACGAGGACTGCATTCTCTTTTATCGCCTCGGCGATTTTTACGAGATGTTCTTCGAAGACGCCGTTACCGGCGCCAGGGAGATGGAAATAGCGCTTACCCGCAAAGCCTGCGGAAAAGGGAAGGACGCCCCCATGTGCGGCGTTCCTTATCATGCCGCGGATACGTATATAGCGAAGCTCATAGAAAAAGGCTACAAGGTAGCCATAGCCGAGCAGATAGGAGACCCCGCTCTGAGCAAGGGTCTTGTGGAGCGCAGGGTCGTTCGCGTGGTCACTCCCGGAACCGTGGTTTCGGACTCGATACTGAGCGAAAAAGAAAACAGCTATCTTATGAGCATATATCAGGACGGCGACGGCATCGGCCTGTGCTGGTGCGATATCTCCACGGGTGAATTTGCCGCTATGCAGCTGCTCGGAGAAAACCGAAGAGACGCCCTGTACGAACAGCTTATTAAGCTGAGGCCGAGAGAGATACTTAGCAATTTGAGCGAAGAAGAGGATCCCGAACTCTGGGAGCAGGCTTCTCAATCCGACAGGATGTTCATTTCGACACCGTCCGGCGATATTTTTTCGGACAGAAGCTGCAGCGACGCCATAAGATCGCATTTTAAGACCGTCTCCGAAAAGAGTGTGGGCCTTGCGCCCGAAGATGTTCCTTTGCTCTATCGCGCCGTAGGTGCGCTCCTTTCCTATCTTAAGCGTACTCAAATGCAGGAGCTTTCGCATCTTAGCGCGCTTCGCATAAGCGAGCTCTCGTCATTTATGTCTTTGGACAGGGCAACCATAAGAAATCTGGAGATTACCGAAACCCTCTTTGAGCGCAAGGAGAGCGGTTCTCTTCTCGGGGTTCTCGACAGATGCGGCACGGCCATGGGCTCAAGACG
>DAONZO010000150.1:0-3222 GCA_035406945.1 Bacillota bacterium
GGGGTATGCATTCCGACAAGAACCACTTTCCCACCGGGCTTTACGGTTTCCATCGCCTCTCTGGTGGTAATTCCCGCACCGGCGAAGTCGACGATAACATCCAGCTCATCGTCCTTAAATTCCTTTATATTCGCGGCCACCTTAAATGCTCCGTGCTCCTTGGCCTTGTTCTGCGCGGCTTCTTTTCTCGTAGCCACATATACCTGGGCGCCTTTGCCGATTGCCACGTCCATACCGACTGTTCCAAGTCCGCCCAGGCCGATGATTCCGACCTTGGTTCCCTCCTTCACTCCGCCGTTGACTACGACAGCGTGATAGGATGTCATTCCGGCGTCGGTAGAGGCCGCTGCCTGATCGGTGCCTACGTTGTCGGGAATTCTGACGAGCATCGAGGAGTGTGCGGAAGTGATCGTTCCATAGCCGCCGTCACGACCGTAACCGGGACCGTAAGCCCCGTTATACGGCATGGGACAAATTGCAACTTTCTCACCGATTTCCCAGCCTTCAACGTTCGGGCCCAATTCAATGATTTCACCTGCATTTTCATGTCCAAGAATACAGGGAACGCTAATCAGAGCCATCCAGCTCGGATCGTGAAGAGCGCCGACGTCGGACGAGCAAAGACCCGCATTAAGTACTTTTATGCGTACATAACCTTCCTGCAGGGGCTTCAGTTCCTTTTCCACAAACCTCAGGGGTTCGTTCGTACCGGTAAATTCCCAACCACGAGTAAATTTTGCCATTTTTCCCTCCTAATAATTTCAGTTGTGCTAACATTGATATTTCTCAAACAATCAGATTCTAACATATTTTTTGTACTTTGCAAGAGGCAAATGCCTTTTTGTGCTTCAGCAGGCATTCTCGATTAATCCGCTCACAAAGGCAATGTATGGTGCTTGAAAGAAAATTAAAAATAATTTACTATATATTATGGAAGCAAGCTGTCATTTAAGCTTCGATACGAAGTAGATATCGCTTTAGTAAAATATGAATCACGGTAAAGGAACTGTCATAGAGGAGCAGTCGACTGCATCCAAAAAGATGAGAGTTATATTGTTTTCCGACCGTTTGACCCTTTAAGGAGGCCCGCCATGACTAAAAAAGAATTCGGTATTTTACGAGCCTATGTCCTGCCGCATCCGCCCATTGTTTTGCCGGAAATCGGCATGGGGCAGGAAGCGGAGATAGCGGCTACGGGCACTGCCATGAAACAGGCGGCCAAAGAAATCGCCCGTCTGGCTCCGGACACGATCATCCTTTCCTCGCCGCATGCACCGGCCTATCACGATGCCTTCTTCATTTCAGCCTCGAAGCGCGATGAAGGCGGCATGGGCAGATTCGGAGCCCCGCAGCTGAGTCAAAGCCTGGAAAACGACCTTGATTTAATCAATAATATTTCGGAAAAGGCGGAGCGGGAACGGATTACTGTCTTCGCCGACACTGGAATTAATAGACTTGACCATGGCAGCCTGGTGCCTTTGTACTTTATTACCAAAGAATATAAGAGTTTCAGATTCGTGCGCCTCGGTTTGTCCGGTTTTTCGCCTCAGACCCACTACCGCTTAGGGCAGCTCATCGCGTCAGCGGCGGAAGAGCTGGGGCGCCGCGTCGTCTACATCGCCTCGGGCGACCTCTCGCATGTATTAAAGCCGGACGGCCCCTATGGCTTTAAGGAAGCGGGGCCTGAATTTGACGGCATGATAAATGACATACTGAGTCGTGCCGCTTTCGACGAACTCTTGGCCGTGCCGGCGACTCTTACGGAAGAAGCCGCACAGTGCGGCCTTTCTTCCTTCGAAATCATGGCCGGAGCCTTGGACGGGGAAGAGCTTGAGGTGGAACACCTTTCCTATGAAGGAACATTTGGCGTGGGCTATGCCGTCTTCCGTTTTAATCCGACAAAGAAAAATCCGGAGCGTAAGTTTCTTGACAAAGCCGTGCAAAACAGAAAAGAAGCCGGCGCGTCGGAAGACCCCTATATTTCATTGGCAAGACGAACCATAGAAGAATATATTCGAACAGGCCGCCGCCCCGAATTGCCGAAAAACCTGCCCGATGAGATGACAAAAACACAAGCGCCCTGCTTTGTGAGCCTGCATCGCGAGGGCTGCCTGCGCGGCTGCATCGGCACTCTGGAAGCCCGTCATGATTCGCTTGCTTTGGAAATACAGGCGAACGCGATAGCGGCTTCAACGGAGGATCCCCGCTTTAATCCCCTGCGCATGGAAGAACTGGATGACCTTGAAGTCAGCGTCGATGTGCTTTCCCCTGCGGAAAAGATTCAAAGCATTAAAGAACTGGATCCGAAACGCTACGGCGTAATAGTCAGCCGCGCTTACAGGCGCGGTGTTCTGCTGCCGAATCTGGACGGCATCGATACGGCGGAGGAACAGGTGGACATCGCCAGACGAAAGGCCGGTATCGCGGCCGATGAAAAATTCGAGTTGGAACGCTTTGAGGTGGTCCGCCATGAATGAATCCGCCCTCTGCCCGCTTTGCCCGCGTCATTGCAAGCTGTCCGAAGGACAAGTCGGTTTCTGCGGCGCCAGGCAGGCTAAGGACGGCGCGGTTCAGCCCATAAACTATGGACAGATCACCGCTCTTGCCCTGGATCCGATTGAAAAGAAGCCGCTGGCTTACTATTATCCGGGCAGTATGATCCTGTCCGTGGGAAGCTTCGGATGCAACATGACCTGCCCCTTTTGCCAAAACCATCACATCGCCAGAAGCAAAAGAGACGAGATTCCGGTGCGGGAGTTCCGCCCGGAAGACCTGATCGCCCTGGCCGAAGCGGAGAAATGGCGGGGAAATATCGGTCTTGCCTTCACCTATAACGAACCCCTGATAGCCTTTGAATTCGTATTGGATACGGCCCGCCTGGCTCAGGCGGAAGATCTGGAAATCGTTTTGGTCAGCAACGGCCAAATAAGCGAGCCCTATCTTAAGGAATTGCTGCCCTGTGTTTCGGCCTGGAACATCGATTTAAAGAGCTTTTCCGAGGAAGGCTACCGCAGATTGGGCGGCGACTTTCAGACCACCTTGCGAAGCATTGAACTGGCTGCCGGCGCGGCACATGTCGAAGTCACGACACTTGTCGTGCCCGGGATTTCCGACAGTGCCGAGGAAATGCGGGCGGAGGCTGAATTTCTTGCTCAAATCAATCCGTCTATGCCTCTGCACCTGAGTCGCTATTTCCCCTCTTACCGGTACGGCGAGCCTGCC
>DAONZO010000151.1:0-3216 GCA_035406945.1 Bacillota bacterium
ACTTGTCTATTACGGCCTGCATCCCCGGGTCGAGATGAACATTGGGATTTTCCCTTATGCTGCCGGTAAGCAGGCAGCGCAGCAGAACGCCGAAGGAATATATATCGGCCCTCGCGTCGGTCTGGGCGAAGCCGTACTGCTCCGGAGGGGCAAAACCCTTGGTGCCGAAAAACACGGTATCCTCGCCCGCCCCGTCTCTGAACATGCGGGCTATGTCGAAATCTATGAGCACCAGGCTGCCGTCGGGCCTGACTATTATGTTGGCGGGTTTAATGTCTCGGTGTATCACGGGCCGCGGACGGCTATGAAGATAGGCTAATATGTCGCAGAGGCGGACGCCTATGTCCTTAACATCTTCCGCGGAAAGGCTGTGCTTCGACGCGTATTCGCCAAGCGGCGTACCTTCCACGTATTCCCTCACTATGCAGAGCCTCTTCTCGTTGCTGTAGCAACCGGCAAAACGGGGCAGACCCGGGTGCTCCAGATCCGTCAGCAGATCCGCCTCCGCGGGCAGGGAAAACACCGCCCTGTCGTAGCACTTGGCGATAAACAGATCCTCGCCGTTCTTTTTCTGAACGAGAAAAGTATCCCTGCCGTAGTGACCGGCGAGGCATTCTATCTGGTCGTAGGCGTCGAGAAATTCGCAAGGGTATTGGTTTTTGTCGAAGGCCGACTGAATGTCCCTAACCACAGACTTAATCTCTTTCATTTCGTCTTCCTCCAAGCAGCGGTAAATCGAGGTCGTGCAGAATAATCTGAGTGTCCACTATGGAAATGCGGTTGTGCAGGCAGTAGATTATGGCGCTGTCGCGCTTTACGCGCGGATAAAGCAAGGTTTTCTGCGCCACCTTAAGCAGCATCTGAGCCTGCTCCACGTCGCTTTCAAAGCCGAAAGCAAGCTGAATTACGGTGTCCCTGGAAGGGTTGCGCTTTCCGCTGAAAAGCTGGTGGCCGTAAGATTTTTCTATGTCGGCGCGTATTATTATGTGCTCGGGCACGGCGCCCCTCGTCTTGCACAGATTGCTTATATATTCGTTAAAAGAGGGCATAAGAAAGCTGCTTTCATCCCTCGAAAAAAAACTTTCCAGGCTGCGCTCCTTAAAGAGCTGCTCCAAAAGTTGCTGAGTGCTGAGTCTGTTGTCTTCGTTCATATTCAATTACCTTGATATATCTTACACATGTCCGGACAATAAAAGGTGAGCTGGCTGCCCACTTTTTAATTTTATCTCTTGAGCCTCTCTACGTCAACGCAAGATACTCCGGGTTCCGCGCGAAAATTCATATTCTATTGCCACGGGCGGCGCAAAAGTGTATACTGCCGCTTGGGGGTTTGGCAATGAAAGAATTTTTTAAGCGAAAAGACATAGAAATATCCTGGAGGCGCTACGGGATAGACGCTTTCGCCGCAATGGCTCAGGGTCTGTTCTGTTCCCTGCTCATAGGAACAATTATACTTACTCTGGGCAATCAGCTCGGACTTCCCTTCCTCAGCGACATAGGCAGATACGCCATGGCGGTATCCGGCCCGGCGATGGCCGTGGCGATAGGCTACGCGCTTAAAGCTCCGCCCATGGTGCTCTTTTCCCTCGCCGCCGTCGGCTGGGCGGCAAACGCCGAAGGTGGCGCGGGCGGGCCGCTCGCCGTACTGGTAATAGCTGTGGCAGCAGCGGAATTCGGCAAGGCCGTATCCAAGGAAACAAAGATAAATCTCCTGGTGACCCCGGCGGTGACCATACTCGTAGGCGTCGCGCTTTCCAAGTGGATCGCCCCTCCCATAGGGTCGGCCGCAAACGCCTTCGGCCTGATGATAGACAGCGCCACCAAGCTTCAGCCCTTCCTTATGGGAATAGTCGTGTCTGTCCTGGTGGGCGTGGCTCTTACCCTTCCCATAAGCTCCGCCGCCATATGCGCGGCTCTCGGGCTCACCGGCCTTGCCGGGGGAGCGGCGGTCGCCGGCTGCTGCGCGCAGATGATGGGCTTCGCCGTCATGAGCTTTAAAGAAAACAAGTGGGGCGGCCTCGTGTCTCAGGGCCTGGGCACATCCATGCTTCAGATGCCCAATATAATAAAAAATCCGAGAATATGGATACCGCCAATCCTGTGCTCGGCCATAACGGGCCCCATCGCCACCTGCATTTTCAAGCTGGAAATGAACGGAGCCCCCATAAACTCCGGCATGGGAACCTGCGGCCTCTGCGGTCAGATAGGCGTATGGACGGGCTGGCTCGCCCCGAGCGAAGCCGCGATAGCAAAAGGAGCCGTAGCCATAAGCCCGACTCCCTTCGATTGGCTTGGATTGATATTGATTAGTTTTGTACTGCCCGCCATATTCTGCCCGCCGATGGCCGGCATTTTACGCAGGATAGGCTGGATAAAAGACGGGGATATGCGTTTATAGCGCCTCTAATTTTTCCGGCCCGCATTTCTTAATATAGGCCCTTAAAGCCAGCGCAATCAGAGCAAAGAATGCGGCCATGCCCAGGGTATAATAGACCCCGCCTATCGAAATGCCGCCCTTATGCAAAATGTAATATACCAGACCCGGAAGCAGGGCCGCCGCCCCTCCGCCGAATATGCATATAAGCGCAGAAAGGCTGGATTTTACGGCGGCTGTTTCATTTACCCAGTTCAGGTTGGGCAAGTTCAGATTTAAGGCAAGACCCAAATCCGCGGAAAACAATATGAAAGCCATAGTCGCCAGCAGCATCGCCGCTGAGCCCGCAAAGCCCGGATTAAGCGTAAAGGAAAGCGTCGCCCACAGCAGGGCCGCGGGTATGAAGGTGAGCAGAAGGTGCATCTTTTCTTTGGCGAAGAGAAAATCTTCCGCCGCAATGGGCAGAGACTTCGCTATCCAAAGCGTGCGCCCCTCTATGCTTATGGAAGGCGCGGTAATATCGTTCATCGTGCAGGCAAAGCAAAGCGCTATAGCGCAGACCGGAACGATAAGATCCTGAGCGCCGGGAAGCCGGGAGTTTATAATGCCCGTAAAGGCTTTTACATAGTCTGCCTTAATGAGCAGCAACACCGCCGCGACCGGCATCGTCAATGTCCCGAACGCGCAGTTGAGCATGTAGGGAGGGCTGGATATAAAGTGCATAAACTCTCGTTTAAGCAGAGTGGCACCAAGACCCGAGGCGCGGAGTTTGTCGCGCTTAAATTCCGCCCCGGGCGCTCCGCGGTTTGCGGTGGCGATGGATATGAAGCTGCGCGCGATGA